>JALSMB010000062.1 GCA_026988025.1 Candidatus Altimarinota bacterium
CCATTTTCATCAAAAATCTTTTTTAATATGAAGTTTATATGCTTCTTCAAATGTTAAATGACTAAAGTAAATTTTAAATTGATCTAATCTTTCTAATGTAGCATAAAAATCAAAGATTTTAGTTAAACTACTATTATCGTTTAATTTATTCTCTATATTTATTCTACTGCTTAATAACTCTATTTTATGAAAAAGTACTTTTTTTGCTAAATTTTTATTTTTTATAGAGTCTATTAAATTTTGTGTTGATTTTAATTTTTTAGATAAAATAGATAGTTGTTTTATGTTGTTTATTTTTAAAATATTTTTATTACTTGATGCATATTTTAAAGTATTATTTAGAGGAATATTTAAATCATCTTTATTTGAAATAATATTTTTTTGATTAGTTATTTTTGAAATATTTTCAGTATTTGTTATATGTTTTGATATGTGATTTTTATTACTTAATTTCTCAATTTTTTCTTTTTTAAAATCCATAGTTTTATCTTGTTTAACTATTTTTTCTATATTATGAGATGATTTTTGAGTATTTTTTGTTGATTGTATTATTAAACTTTGATTTGATTTAGTAAAAGTACTTATTCTTACATATCAAGTTATATATTTATCATTTGATAAAATAACTTCTACATATAGTTTTCAATTTAAATTTTTAGTGTTTCATGTGAAAATAGGATTATCAGAAGGAGAAATAGTATAAAATTTTTTATATTTTCATTCAGATTTTTTATACATTGCAGAATATTTTACTGCATGATTTAAATTTATTTTTTTATTTTGAATAATTTCTTTAGTTTTTTCTATTACTTTATTTTTTGTATAAAAAATACTAATATCATCGTTGTATTTATCTTTGATTATTAAATTGCTTCATAAATAAATAGTATTATTTTTTCAGATTATTTGATGATTACCAAATTTTTTTCATTTATTTAACTCTATTATTTTGTTTATAGTTATTCAGTATTTTTTTGCTATTTTTAAAAGTCAGTCTCATTTAACTACTGTATGTTTTTCTATAGTTTTAGAAAAATTTGGGATATTGGCTTCAGCTTTTGTGGCTATTCATGATCAAGTAGATAATAAAATTGCTAATACTAGTTTAGATGCTTTTGATTTTGCTAATTTTATATCATTTGTTATATAGTTTTTAAAATTTTGATAGGATTTATTTATTTTATTTAAACTCATTAGTATTATATATTTATATTTTTAAATTTGATTTTTTATATTCAGGTTTTAAATTGTAGTAAATAATATCTATATGTCAAATACAGCTTTTTTCTTTTTATATATTGATTTATAAAGAATAAAAAATATAATAAATACAATAATTTAAACTAAAAAATAATGAATAAAGATAAAATAATAATCACATGAAAATTTGATAAAAAAGAAAACTTTGGGTTTTTAATACCTGATGATAAAAATACTTATAAAAAAGATTTTTTTGTTGCTCTTAGAAATTCAAATAAGGCAGAAAATTGAGATATTGTTGAAGCTATTGAATTAAAAAAAAGACAATGAAAAAGTAGTGAAGTGAGAATATTAAAAATTGTGTCTAAAAATTCTAATCCATCATTGAATTCCTTACTTTGAAAAAGGAAAGAGAATATAGAAGAAGAATGAGAAAATATAATAGAATGAATTTATTCTCAATGAAGAGGTGATTTTTGATTTGTTGATGTTGAAGGAATAGAAAAATGATTCTTTGTATTTGCTCAAAATAAAAAATGAGCATTAGATGGTGATAAAGTAAAAGCAGTTACTAAAGTTTTTAATTGAAAAGAAGAGGCTACAGTTATAAAAGTTACTGAAAGAAAATTAGATTTAATAGTTTGAGAATATAAACCAGGAAAAGATAATAGGTTTTGATTTGTTATACCAAATAATCCTAGTGTAAAAGTAGATATTTTTGTCCCTGGAAAAAGAAGTATGGAAGCACAAGCTGGAGATATAGTTTGAGTTCATGTAATTGATTGGACAGGTAAAAACCCTGAATGAACTATAAAGGAAATTATTTGAAAAAAAGGTGATAATAAAATTGATGTACTAAGTTTAATAATAGAATGATGAGCTAGGTTAAATTTTTCTGAAGAAGTAATTAATTATGCTAAAAGTTTCAAAACTGAAATAAAAGAAAAAGAATCTGAAAAAAGAGAAGATTTAACTTGATTATTTACTTTTACAATAGATTGAGAAGATGCTAAAGATTTAGATGATGCAATCTCTATTAAAAAACTTGAGACAGGTTGATTTAAGCTTTTTGTTCATATTGCTGATGTCTCTCATTATGTTAGAGAATGAAATCCACTTGATAAAGAGGCATATAAAAGAGCTACTTCTACTTATTTGACAGATAGAGTGATACCTATGTTACCAGAAGCTTTAAGTAATGATTTATGTAGTTTAAACCCAAATACAAAAAAACTTACACTTACTTGTGAAATGATTATATGAAATAATTGAAAAATAAAATCACAGAAAGTTTACGAGTCTATTATATCTAGTGACTTCAGACTTACTTATAAAGAAGTAGATGAAATAATAGAGTGAAAAATAAACGAAAATGATGAATTAATGTTTGGTTGAATTGTTTCTAAAGAAATAGTTACAAAACTTAAATTATCAAACTTATTAAAAGATAAAATTACAAAATATAGAAATTTAATAGGTGTTTTAAATTTTGAGTTTCCAGAAACAAAAATACTTTTAGATGATGACTGAAAACCAGTAGAAATCAAAGAGTACCCAAGACATAATTCAAATAAACTTATAGAAGAGTTTATGATTTCAGCAAATGAGGCTGTGAGTCGTGAATTTAGTGATTTACCTTTTCTTTACAGAATACATGAAGAACCAAAAGAGGATAGTATAGCTAAATTACAAGAAACATTAAATTTATTTTGAATAGATTTTAAGTTAAAAAATGGAGATACAAAAGAGTTTTCTGAATTAATTGATAGTTTAGAAAATGAAAAGGATTCTAAAAAAATGTTTTTAGAAAAAGCTATTTTAAGAACTCTTTCAAAAGCTGTTTACTCTAAAGAAAATTTCTGACATTTTGGTTTATGACTTAGTTTTTATAGTCATTTTACTTCACCAATTAGAAGATATCCTGATTTACAAATTCATAGGATTATAAAAGAAAAAATTCATTGAAAATTAAATAAATCTAGGAAACTTTATTATGATACTATTTTAGAAAAAGTATCTAAACATACTTCTGATAAAGAAAGAAAAGCAGAAAAACTTGAATACAAAGTAAGAGATTATTTTACTGTGCAATTTTATAAAGATAAAGTTTGAGAAGAATTTGATGCTAATATAAATTGAGTTATATCTAAATGATTTTTTGTAACTTTAAAAGATACAAGTGAATGATTTGTCGAAATGAATAATAGTGAATTTAGAGATGAATTACAAGAGCATAAAGATTTAAGTAGCTGAAAAGTATATAAACTTTGAGATAGTTTAAAAGTAAGATTAATAGAAGCTGATGAAAGTTTACTTAGATTAAATTTTGAGATAGTTTAGATATTTGTTTTTAATTTATAGATATGTTAAAATAGTTATATATATTAGATATAATTATTTTTTTATGCATACTATTAAACAATTAAAGAAAACTTTCATTAATAATATTTTATTAAATTTAAATGAGGGAGGTCCTGCAATGGTTGATAATACTGATTGACTGGACTTAAATAAAGAAAAAATATTAAATGATTTTAAATGAAAACTTTCTCCAGAACAACAAGAAAAATTTAATCAATTTTATAATACTCTTGATACTCAAAAACAAGATGATCTTTTTGTTGTATTACCAAAAATATGAAATAATATAGAAAATTTTATAAATCATATAGAAAATCTTACATCTAAAGAAACAAAGGAAACTACAGCTGATATATTCACTACACAAAAAGAAAAATTTAAAGATAATCCTGAAATTTTAGATAAAATAACAAAAGTTGAAGAAGAAATTAATGAAAAATTATTACCTTATGTTGAGTTTAATGATAATTATACAAAATTATTTAAAGAAGTTTTAGTTAATAAATGAAATCCTGAAGATCCAGAATATAAAGAACTAGAAGTATTTATTAATCAAAAGATTAATACTGTTGAAATGATGAAAGAAAGAATTGAAAATCTAGAAATTGAAATGAAAATCTTAGAATCAAATTCTATGAAAGAAAAAAGATATGAATGATTAGATAAATCTTTTGATAAAATAAAAACAGATGAAAAATTAAAAGATATAATCTGAGAAAAATATTTTGATAAATTAAGCGCATGAGATATTTATGCTATGCTTAAATCAAATCCTGAAAAAATGAGTTGATTATTACTTTCAACTTCTGATTGAAATCAGATTGATTTAACTTGAGGTTGGGAAAATTATTTATGAAAAGAATTAAAAGTTAATTTTTGAAAGAATAAATCACTTGATAAAATTATTTGAGCAGGGGATATTTTAGATATAAATGAGGTTAAAAAAGTAAAGATAAATTGAGTTGAGTGAGAAAGAAAAGCTTTACCTAGACCAGGTTATTATACACTTGAGGGTAGATATTTAGCAATTCATGATTGATATAAAGTTGAAATTACTGATACTACAAAACTTTCATGAGATGAAGAAATTCAAAAATTTAATGAAGCTAAAAATAAAAGATTTGAAGAAATAAGATGATGAGAAGTATCAAATACAATTTCTGAGTTAATAAAATCAGAAGTAAAAAAAGATCCAAATGCTAAACAAATTGAAAATCCATATAAATCACAAGTTGATAAAGAGCTTATAAAAACTATTTTAAATAAAGATGAAAATAAATATTTATGAGTATCTTTAAATGAAGAATGAAATATAGTAGTTTGAGAGAATTTTAATATAGGACATTTATGAGAAGCATTAAGTTGATATAGAGAGACTAGTGATAAAATAAATAAATACCTAAAAAATAATAAAAGTTTATCAGAAAATAAATCTATAAATTTTAATATTTCAGAATTATGATTAGATAATAACTCTATTTTTTTAGAAAATGCTTTTAAAAATATTATTTGAAATGAAAAAGTAGATGTTTTTATAGAATGAGATAATATTAAAATAGACTCTTCAAATACAGATTTAACTATTTGAGAAATATTTTCTACAGGTTATGAATATGAGTGAAATTGAACTAATCATGAAAAATATTTATCAGCAATAAATGAGGCATCATCTAAATATTGAGTTCCATCATGAGCTATAATTCAGTTAATATATCATGAAAATAGATCTTGGAATCCTAATATAAAAGCACCATGAAGTAGTGCTTATTGATTATGACAAATGATTAATTCTACTTGGAATACGTATGGAGAATGAGATAGAAATAATCCTAGAGACCAATTAATGGCTACTGCTAGGTATATGAAACATATACAGGAAAATAAAAATTGTTCATGGGAGGAAGTATTAGCTTATTATAACACTTGAGAATGAATAATGTTATGAGGGGTTGATATTGATAATTATTATAATTTAAATCCAGCTATTTCTAATAAAATACTTAATTTACCAAGAAATAATAAAAATTATTTTATATGAGCAGTAGCATATTATAATGATATATCTTTTAATGAAGCAAAATTAAAAGCAACTGTTTAATTAATTTAAAATAATAAATATGTCGTTTAATACATACAATTGACCATCACCTTGGGAATCAACTAATAATAGAAAAAATCCTTTTGATACAGAAGAAACTACTAGTCAAAATAATGATACTAGTAGTTTTGATGATAAAAATAAAGTATTTTGACAAGTTCAAGATACTAGTGTTTTTGATACAAAAAAAATAAATAAATCTAATAAAAAATTTATTTATTTTAATCCTGAATGATTAATTTCTACAAGAAAACATAAAAAATTTAATAATCAGTCAAAAAAAATAGTAAGAAAATTTTTGAAGAATAAATATAAAATTCCTGAGAAAACAAAAGTAGAAAAAAGTAAATTATTAGATGAAATAAATCAAAATAAAAAAATAAAAACAAATCAAGAGAAAAAAATAGTAGAAAAAAAAGATATTATAATAGAGAAAAAATTAAAAGTTCAAAAAAATAAAATAAACTTAAAAGAATATAAAAAAGAATTAGAAGTAAAAAATAATATTTTAAAAAAAGACAAAGATCATAATAAATATGTTCAAGATTTAGAAAAACAAGTTTTGAGTGAATGAGTTATAAAAACTAAACAATGAGTAAAAAAAGAAGTTTTAAAGTTAATAAATCTATGAAACCTATCAGAAAAACAAAGTAAATTTATTAAGTACGAGAAAAATTATGAAAAATTTTCTTTAAATAAAAAAATAGCAGATACTGCTATATATTATGTAGAAAAATGAGATAATTTAAATGCAAAACATTGTACAGATTGGGTTAATAAAATTTATGAAAAAGTAGCTTGAGAAAGAGTTTATGATTCTCATACTGAATTTAATGGAGTTAAACATATAAAAAAATGAACTTGAATTTGAGTAAAAGAATATGCCTCTAAACAAATTATATCAATTATAAAACCTGGTGATCATATAATGCTTGATTTACCAGTATGATGAAAGTATTGAGAATGAAAAACTCATAGTGTATTAGCATTATCTATACCAAATAATTGAATAGTGAAAGTTGCAAGTTTTTCTTGATATTGAAATGATGTAAAAATAGAAGATTATGATTTATATTGATTGGATAGAGCTAAGGATTGAAAACCTATTAGAATACAAACGGTTTAGAAAACTATTATAAAAATAGTTTTCTTTTTTTTGTTAAATAATTATAATTTATTTATAATTATTTTTAATAAAAATATATGGCAAAAATAAAAGAATTTTTAAGTTTATTATTTACTAAGAAGTTTATTTATAAGTTTATAGCTTATTGATTACTTATATTATTATTTATATTATTTAGGGATTTTTTAGGAGTATTTTTCTTAACATTTATTTTCTCATATTTATTTCTAAATACAGCAGAATTTATTAAAGTTAAATTAGATAATAAATTGCTTTGATATTGTATAAGTGATAAAAGAGTAAAGGTTCTTAAAAACTTTTTTTGATTAAATTTTATTATTACTTTTTTATATTTGATTTTCATATGAATAATTATTTTCATATTATCAAATATAATTCCTCAACTTACATGAGAGCTACAATCAGTTGAAAAGGTTATATCAGGTGCTAACAGTATAAGAGACAATGTACAAGAAATAGTTGTAGGTTTAGATACTCAATATAATATTAATTTAAATACACATCTTCAAGAATTTTATAGTAATGTAGATTTATGAGCAATAGTAAATAATTTAACTAATTATTTAAAATGAGCATGAAAATGATTTATATATGTTGTTTTTTCTTTGATATTAAGTTATGTTTTTATTTTAGATAGGAAAAGACTTCATAAATATTTATTTGGTATTAAAAAATCTACTTATTGATTCCTATATAAAGAATATAGAATTATTTTTGATAAAATATTAAAATCTTTTTGATTAATATTAAAAGCTCAATCTCTTATAGCTTTTGCTAATGCTTCATTAACTATTTTTTGATTACTTATTATTTGATTTTTTTATCATAATGCTATTTGATGATATATTTTCCCATATATATTAACACTATGATTAATAGTATTTATTGCAGGGTTTATACCTATACTATGAGTTTTTATATCTAGTATTCCCATACTTTTAATATCTTATTTAACTATTGGTGGTTGGCCTATATTAATAACTATTGTATTACTTATACTTATAGTTCATTCTGTAGAAGCTTATTATTTGAATCCAAAAATTGTATCAAGTTTTATAGAAGTTCCAGTTAGTCTTACGTTTATTATATTACTTATTTCAGAAAAGTTATTCTGAATTGCAGGTTTAATTATATGAGTTAGTTTATTTTATTTTATTGTTTGATTATTTAGAGATATAGACAAAGCTTTTACGAAGAAAAAGAAAGAAATAAAAAGATTTAAAAAAGAAGAACTAAATTAGTTCTTCTTTTTTGGCTTAATTGTAAAAAGTGTGTGGCTGAGATGATTAAATTTTACCATGTAAGAGAGATAAAGTGAGTTTCACTTTTCTCTCTTTTTTTAGCCCTCTATGAAGACTAATTTTAGGTTTAATATGTC
>JALSMB010000063.1 GCA_026988025.1 Candidatus Altimarinota bacterium
AAATCTATTCAGTCTTGTGGTTTTTTAAGAAATTCAAAAAAGTTTCTGTTTATTTTATTTACTTGTTTGTCAGTTGCTTGAGCAGACATTAAAATAGCAATAAGAAGTTGAAACTCATTATTGTAAATTAACTCTGTTTTAGCATCAGGAAACATAGTATTAAGTGTTTCAGCAAAGTATGGAATATCTTTTTTAAGCATTTAATAATTTATTAGCTAAATTTATTTCTTTTTGTATTAAATCATCTCTTCATGGTATAAATACTCATTCTAAAACTATAATACAGTCTTTATATTTCTTTAAATTAAAATTAAATCATTTTTCTAAACATGCTAGAGCATGAGGAGTTTTGATTTCAGGATTATTTGAATAATAATTTTTATTTACTACTGAAAAGTGTATTTTATTTGGAAATTTTACTTTTTCAAATTCTAAGAAAGGTATTTTATTTTCTTCAGCATGATTTATATCAAAAGTAAATCATGTTTGTGGTAGTTTTTTTAATAATTCTATCATTTCATTTGCTTGTCTATAAGATTTTTTTCTTATATCCATATTTTCAAAAGAAATATATTGTTCTATTTCTTTAGATATTGAATCAAAATCTGTATCATCAGGGTGAAGTGTAAAGTGTTTAAAGTTTGGTATTGTTTTTAAACAATATTTTATCCATTCTATATCTTTTTCTTTAAATCATATTAAATGAAGAGTATTGTATTCATATTTAGATAATTTATTTAATTCTAATTCAGAAAAAATATATCAATGTTTAACTACTATCTCTACTCAATTAAATCATTCAAATTTTTCTAAATGATTTAAAGTTTCTGTTAAAGAATAATTATAATACCGAAAATTTCATACTCATATACTTATTTTATTTTTCATTTATTTTTTCTTTATTTATTATTTTAATTATAATACTAAAAAATTAATTTTAAAAAAGAAAAAATGTATAATGAATGATTCTATTTAACTGAAGCTGTTTGAAATAATGCTTTTTCTTATGAAAAAAGAAACAATAAAAAACTGTATATACCTAGTTTAATAAATGCTAAAATAGATGATATTTTATTACAAAATGATAAAGAAAAAATTGCTTTTGAAGATTTTGGTTTTGATGATAAATTAAGTACAAATTATTGACTTAAAAATTTTTATAAAATAAAGTGGAAAAATAAAGATATATATCTTTTTGATAATCATAATCATGCTTATTTTTTTTGGTATTTAGCAAGAAAAGAGTGAATAATATGAGATAATAATATTTTAATACATATAGATGAACATGCTGATACTAGAGATAACGATAAACATTTATTAAAACCTGATAGTTTTGATTTAGATAAAGTATTTGGGTTTACAAATAAAGTTTTAAATGTAGGGGATTATATTATTCCAGCTCAAGAAGAGGGGATTATATGAGACATAGTTCAAATAAGAAATGAAACAAATTTAAATGATTATTTAGAAAATAAAGATAAATATAGAGATAATATCATACTAAATTTAGATTTAGATTTTTTTCAACCTGATATTGATTATATAGATTTCGATTTAAAGAAAAAAGTAGTTTTAGATGCTGCTAAAAATGCAAAGATTATAACTGTTGCTACTTCACCTTTTTTTATTAATCAAGAATTAGCTGTTAAAGTTTTTAAAGATATTTTTAGCTAAAATTATTTTGCATTTTAAAAGTTTTTTAATATAATCTTCCCATAATTTATTTATTAATTACGCAAATTATGACTGTTGCATTAAACAAAGAAAATTTTGAAGAAACTATTAAATCTGGAGTTACTTTAGTTGATTTCTGGGCTGAATGGTGTGGGCCTTGTCAAATGATGTTACCTATTTTAGATACTTTTTCTGATTCTATGGGTGATAAAATGACTGTTGCTAAAGTTAATGTTGATGAATCTCCAGAAGTTGCTGGTCAATTTAGAGTTATGTCTATTCCTACATTAATTGTATTTAAAGATGGAGAACCAGTTGAAACTTTAGTAGGTGTTCAACAAGCTGATCAATTAGAAGCTGTTGTTTCTAAATATTTATAATATTTGATTTAGAAAAAAGAGAAAACTTACGTTTTCTCTTTTTTAATTATATAATCCCTTTAACTGCACTAATATTAAAGCTATAATTCATTTTTAGACTTCAAATTATTCATACATATCATTTATGTCAATCTATATTAACTTGCTTAATTATTATTGTATAATCTTTTAAAAAGTTAAGTATATTTTCTTCTCATATAAATATATTTATTCAATTATTTAAATGAAATGATTGAATAAATTTAGAAAAATTAAATTTATCTTCAAGCATTTTAATGATAGAAAAAATGGAATCTCATAATCTTTTGTGATTTTGTTCTAAAAATATTCATGTTCAAGAATGTTGAGAAATATGTTTATCAGGAACTATAAAGAATGCAATTTCATCTGTACTTTTTGCTAGTTCAAATGTTATTTTATGAGTTAAATCGGATAATTTTTCTATTTTATCTTCTCATATTTTTATATTTGATTGATGTAAAAAATAATCAGGAGAACTTTCCATTAAATAATTAACAAATGCTCTTAATCATTTTGAAGTAGGAAGTCTTCATGCTGAATTATATGGTTGATATACTAATTCTAAAGTTTCAAGTTTTGCCATGTCTCATCTAACAGTAGCTGGACTAACTCATAAATCGTATTTTTGTAATAATAATTTACTACCTAAAACTTCTCAGGTTTCAATATACTCTTCGACAATTATTTTTAATATATCTATATTTCTTTGTGTTAATTTACTCATGTCTATTTTATTAAATCTAATATTTGTGCAATAGTTTTTTCTATGGTAATTGTTTTTATTACTTGATTATAATTAATATTATTTTTTGGTAGAGGTAAATCTTTTTTAATAGTTTCATAAATACTATTTACAGAAATTGGAGAAAAATAATTAATTGTATCATTAAAAATTGATTTTATATTTATTAAATCACTAGCTAGTATATGACTATTGTAATATAATGGTTCTGTTAATCTAAACGGAAATGGTTCATAAAAACTAGGGAAAATTGTTCAAAGTGCATCTTTATAAAAAAGAATTTTTTCATTTTGTTTTATGATAGATACAAAATGAATATTTTTTTGCATTTCAAGTTCTAATATTAATTTTCTAAGGGGGATATTTCTAGCTATATTCTTTCATAATATCACTAAATCTATATTAGTTCATTCTTTTTTTAATTTTTTAAAAACATGAATTAATTTTTCATAATTTTTTTCTAATCATTCTCATCATGAATAAATATAAAAAGGATTTTTAATATCATATTTTGTTTTAATATTTATTTTTAAGTCTTCTATACTTTCAAGTTCTTTTTTATTTGGGAAGAATCAATTAATTAAATTTATCCTTTCTTCTTTTATATTAAATTTTTCTATTAATTCATTATTTGTTTTTTTATCAAAGCATATTATTTTACTTGATTTTTGTAGATTTTTTTCTAGTAAATATAAATATATATATTTATGTAGGTAATTAGAAAAATTATTATAATATATATCTTTTAACGAGGGTACTAAAGTGTAATAGTCTCATTTATAAAAGATTGGTTTGTAATGATTAAAAAATAACATTAAAGAATTTTTATCAGCTTTAAGTATACTATTATAATTAAATTGTTCTGAAAGAGTATTATTTTTTATTCAAACATTTTTTATTATACAATTATTAAAATCAAATCATTTTAAATTTTTATTAGAATAAATAATAAATTGATTTGTAGAATCATTTAAAATTAATCATTGAGTTAATTCAATAATATATGATGAATATAAGTCATCAGTTATAAATCTTAAATCTAATCCGATTTTCATTTTTTATGTTTATTATTTTATTTTAAATTTTTATGATTATACTCTAAAATATAGTTTTTAAAAGGTTTTTTATGGAATTAAATGATTATATTGAAAATAACTGAAATTTTTGAATTTTAAAATTAAGAATTATACCAAATGCAAAAAAAACTATGATTGCATGACCTATGGCTGATTGAATACTAAAGATTAGAATTAATTCAATACCAGAAAAATCTAAAGCAAATAAAGAATTAATATCTTTTATTTCTAAAACTTTAGAAATAAAAAAGATAAATATAAAAATTATATCTTGATTAACTTCTAAAAATAAAACACTAAGGATTGATTTTTAGTATTTTATTTATATAATTATACTTAATTAATATTAATAAAATTATATGGAATATATACTTATTATAATTTATTTTTTCTTTCTATTATTCTTATATGTTTTCATAATGAAAAGGATGAAAAATGTCAGTCAAAGACATATGAAGAATACATGAATAGATAGCTTATGAAGATGATATACTATTATAAGAAGAAGATTGATAATAGTTTTCACTATTTTATTTATTATATCTAGTTTTTTAATTTTTAGTTTTTTCCATAATGACTTATTTTTCAAAATATGATTATACGATAATCAGAAGACATTGGACACTATTACTTTTTAGGTATTTAAAAGTTCTAGTTTTTTTATTCATAGCATCTGTTTTATATTATATATCTTTAAAATTTATTGATACTATTTGATATGAAATAAATCATTATTTTTTATTTCCACTTATTTTTTTAATAGTAAATTACGCTTTTATAAAGCTTGCTTTAGGTTATATCAAGTTTTATAATGATTTACTTGTTATTTATAGGTGACATTTAATAGTTATTAAATCATCACTTATTTATAAGGATAATATTGAATTTATAGATATAAATAAAATCACAAAATTAGATACTTATTGTAATTGAATTATTCCAAATTTTATGTGATTTTGAAATTTAGTAGCTGAACAACAAAGAGATGAAGTAAGGACGTTTCATTTTGTTCCAGAACCATTTAAGGCATTGCAAATTTTAAATGAAGAAAAACAAAAAATTTTAGAAGAAATGAAACTAAATACATAATAATATATTAAAAATAAATGAAAAAGATTTTAGTTTGATTAAGTTGATGAGTTGATTCTGCAGTTTCAGCTTATTTATTAAAAAAGCAGTGATATGATGTTACAGCTTGATTTATGATTAATTATATGGCTCCTGAATGAGAATATTGTCCTACAAAAGATGATATTGAGGTAGCAAAAGAAGTAGCTGAATTTTTAGATATTCCTTTTTTTACTTTTGATTATAGAGATACATATACAGAAAAAGTTTTAGGTTATATGTATGATTGATATAAAAAATGAATTACACCAAATCCAGATATAATGTGTAATAGTGAAGTTAAGTTTAAAGTCTTTTTAGAAGAAGCATTAGAACATGGTTTTGATTGAGTAGCTATGGGGCATTATGCTAGAATACATAAAGATAATAATTGAATTTTTCATTTAAAAAAATGAGTAGATAATAACAAAGATCAATCATATTTTTTAGCATGATTAAATCAATTTCAACTTAGTAAGGCTCTATTTCCAATTTGAGAATTAAAAAAACCTAGAGTTAGAGAAATAGCCCTGGAAGCATGATTACCAAATGCAAAAAGAAAAGATAGTCAATGAATATGTTTTGTATGAAAAGTAGATTTAACTAAGTTTTTAGAAAAGAAAATAGCTCCAAAACCATGATTAGTAAAAGATACTAGCTGAAAAGTTTTAGGAGAACATAAATGAGTATTTTATTATACAATAGGTCAAAGAAAATGACTTGATATTTGAGGTCAGTCAGAACCTATTTTTATAGTAAAAAAAGATATAGAAAAAAATGAAATAATAGTTTGAACCTCTAGTGATTTACAATTATATGATGACAAACTTTTTGTTTCAGAATTTCATTTTTTATGAAAAATAAATTTTGATTTTCCACTTGAAGCTAAATGTAAAATTAGATACAGACAAGCTGATCAAGAATGTATTATTTATAAAGAAAAAAATAAATATAGAGTAGAATTCAAAGAAAAACAAAGAGCAATAGCAAGTGGTCAGATATGTGCAGTATATTTAGATGATGATTTGGTTATGAGTGGAGTTATAAATTAAGAATTAATATTTATATTAATTCTTTTTTTAATAAAAAACTCTCAAATCTTTAAAGATAAGAGAGTAGTTTTTGTAACGATGTTATGCTGATTTTTTCAGCATAACATCGTAATGTGGGTTATTTGCAACAATTGCACCAGCATGCTTGCTGTGAATCGTACATGAAGTTGTTGTACAACCTATGAGTGCACCAATAGTAGAATCAAGATCAATAGATAATTTTGCAAAACTTAGTTTACCATCTTTCAGCTTCATACTGAATTTACCAGTTAACTTAGTTTTTGCATCATCCGTAAGCATAATCATACTTGAAGGAACGCTATCTTTACTTAACTGCATTGTAAGATGTTTTTTTGCATAAGAGATGATCATAGAGATAGGCTCTTTGATTTTCTTTGCAAAAAGTTTTTTACTGATTTGTTTTGTAAAGAGAAGTTTTCCATCATGTGGATCACTAAACGACATTGTCCATGATTTTGGATCAAGCTCAGCTGCAATAGATTTACCATTTAATGCTAACAGATCAGTTGGTTTGAATTTGAAGAGAGTTTGTTTTGAACTTCCTTTACCAGTTGAAATGATCATTTTTGATTCTTTATGATAGATAGTTGCATCTTTCATTCCTGCTGCATGTAAAACACTGATTGCTGCTGTTGCTGCTACTAGACCTAATTTTAGTGTACTTTTTTTCATTGTAACCCTTTTTACCACTTTTGTGGATTTTTTTCTCAACTACATACAATTACTTTTTAGGGTATTTGAGTAGATGGATCGGTATAATAGTGAAAAGAAACTAATAGTCAAATTTTTTTTATAAAAAGAATTACGTTTAAAATTTAATCTATTTTTTCTCCACATTTTTTACAAAATTTAGCATCATCATCATTTTGAGTTCAACATTTATTGCAAGTATTAGTATTAGTATTTATATTTATTATTTTTGTTGACTCTATAAATATTATTACTGTTATTGTAGATAGTATTGTTACAAGTATTGGTCATAAAAACATTAAAAATACTGCCATTGTTTTTCATATAAAAGTAACAGGAATCATATTTCAATATCAGGTAGTGGTCATTGTTACAATTGCCCACCAAAATGTTTGTGGTAATGAAGAAAACATTTCAGAATTTCATGAATAATATTCTATATAATATGTTACAGAAGAGAATAATACTAATATTATAAGTATTAGAACTATTGCTGTTATATATTCTATTTTATGTCTTTTAATTCAATTTAATACCTTTGATATAATTGGTATTCTTTCTATTAATTCAAAAATTCTAAAAATTCTTAAAATTCTAAATAATATAAATATTGAATAAGTTCATACTCAATAAATAGCTATTAAAATAAAAAATGGTAAAAATGATAGTAAATCTAATATATTTATGAATGTAAATGGAAACTTTCTTTTATTATCAGAATTATACCATCTATATATATATTCAACTAAGAAAAAAATTGATATAATTAAATCAGCAATAAAAATTTGAAATCAATAAGTATGGCTAAAGTTTGGTATTGTATCTAATCATACAAGTATTATTGAAAATAGTATAAAAAGTATAACTATATAATTTGCCCATAGTCATATTTTTGTATCAGTTTTCTCAAAAAGAGTGTTTTTATCATCATCTTTTACTAGGTATTTAACTTTTCATTTTATTCAAAGTTTTTGTTTTATTTTATGAAAAAACATAATTATTTATTATTTAAGTAATCAGTATTATTAATATTTATATTAACTGGAATAGAATCTTTTATATGTAAATCTGTTTGTGGAAAAGGTATTGAAATATTGTATTCATTTAGAGTTTCATAAATAAGTTTTAAAAACTTTGATTTAGTCATATAACTATATTTTGCATCATTTCATTTTACCCATACTATTAGGAAAAAATTTACACTACTATCTCACATTCAAGTCATTATAATTTTTGCTTTTTTATCTGCTACATCTTTTATATGAGGTAGATATGATTTTTTTAAGTTTCATAATATAGCATCTTCTACATCTTTTATTTTTGTTCAATAAGCTACTCAAAATGGTATTTTAAATCTAACTATATCATCACTTAGGGTCCAGTTTATAATATTATTTTCTACTAAACTTTGATTTGGAACTATTATATTTATATTATTATTTGTTCTAATAGTTGTAGATCTCATATTTATATTTAAGACTGTTCATCTCAAATCTTCTCAAATTTCTATATAATCTCATTCTTTTATACTTTGCTCAAACATCAAAATAATACCTGAAATAAAGTTTGAAACTATTGTTTGAAGTCAAAATCAGATTCAAACTGATAGTGCAGAAATGATCATTGTGAAATTTGATAAATCTATTCAAATAGTTTTTAAAGCAGACAATAATACAATTGTAATTATTACATAGTATCAAATATTTGCTAAAATAGTTATAGTTCAGTATGAAAGATCTTTTCTTTTTCTTTTCATAGAATATATCCATCTTTTATAATATTTACCAAAAGTGAAACCTATAAAAATAATAAAAGAAGCACTTATGAATGTTAAAATACTTATTTTAATATTAGTTGTTTCGAAAAGAGAATAATTTATAAAATCATATATTTGGATAATATATGGTTTTACAAATTCATAAAATGCTGATTTTTCAATTAATTGAGTTAATATGAATCATAGTAAAATAAGAGATATAATTGTTATTGTAAATTTATATATCCTTTTTTTTATGAATTTTTTATCTATTAATAAGTTCATATTTTATAATTATAACTATATTATTAT
Organism: Candidatus Altimarinota bacterium; assembly: GCA_026988025.1. Lineage (GTDB taxonomy): Bacteria > Patescibacteriota > Gracilibacteria > BD1-5 > UBA6164 > UBA6164. Next base: position 8,835 of record JALSMB010000063.1, read on the forward strand.
GTTTATTTTATCATACATTATTATAAATTTCAAAAATATAGCTTAAATATATGTAAAATAAAAGAAAATGATTTTATTTCTTGAAAAGATATACTTTATATATACAATAATTAAAATAATTAACTAATATAATAATTATGGATACAAAACTACAGCAAATATTAAAACAACAATTTAGATTAGAAGATTTTAGGGAATGACAAAAAGAAATTATTGAAAGTGTAGTAAACTGAAATGATACACTTGTTTTTATGCCTACAGGTTGAGGTAAATCACTTACTTATCAATTACCAGGTATTTATAGACAAGGAGTATGTTTAGTTATTTCTCCACTTATTTCACTTATGAAAGATCAAGTTGATAAACTTAATGAGCTTTGAATAAAAACAGAACTTATAAATTCAACTATTGATAAATATGACATTTCTATTATTTTAAATGATTTATCTAATCCAAATACAGATATAAAATTTTTGTATATAGCTCCTGAAAGACTTAATAGCTCAGATTTTTTGAGAGTTATATCTAAAGTGAAAATTTCATTAGTTGCAATTGATGAAGCTCATTGTATTAGTGCTTGGGGACATGATTTTAGACCTAGTTATATGAAAATTAGGTGATTTTTGGATAATTTAAAACAAAATTGAGATTTTCCAATTATGGCACTTACAGCAACTGCTACAGAAAAAGTAAGAGAAGATATAGTAGTAAGATTGGGAGTAGATAAACCTAATTCTTTTACTGCTTGATTTGATAGAAAAAATATAACTGTAATAGTTAGAGAAATATCGAAAAAAGATGAAAAAATGGAAAAAGTAGCTGAAATTTTAGATAAAACTAAATGAAGTTGAATTATATATTGTTCATCAAGAAAAGCAGTTAAAGAAGTTTATGATAGTTTAATAGAAAATTGAGTAAATGCTTGAATTTATACTTGAGCTATGACTCCTGAAAATAGAGAAGTAGAACAAAATAGATTTATGAATGATACTTATAAAGTAATTGTTGCTACAAATGCTTTTGGTATGTGAATCGATAAAAAAGATATTAGATTTGTAATACATTATAATCTTCCTTGAAGTATAGAAAATTATTATCAAGAAGTTTGAAGAGCTTGAAGAGATTGAAAAAAAAGTTTTTGAATAGTTATTGCTTCGTTTGGTGATACTAAAATACAAGATTTTTTTATAGAGAATACTTATCCTACAAAAGAAGAAATTTTAAAAGTATATGATTTTATTTTTAAATTAGATAAAGAGTGACATGGTAAATGACAAGTTATCTTAAAAACGCAAAGAACTATTGCTGCTGAAGCTTGAGTTGATAGTGATATGAAAGTTTGAAGTGCATTAAAAATATTAGAAAAATATAATATTATTAGAAAAGGAGTTAGTGAAAATGAAATGGAAGAAGGGTTTAGAGGTAGATGATTAACTACTGTACAAGAAAAAAGAAAACATTCTCATTTGCTTATAGATTGGAAACATCAAGAAGCATTAAAAGATGAAGCTTATTACAAACTAGAACAAATTAAAAAATTACTTTTTTACCCAACATGTAGAAAAAGATTTATATTAAATTATTTTTGAGATGAAGAAGATTTAGCAACTTTACCAGATAATTGTTGAACTTGTGATTTTTGTCTAGAAAAAGAAAAATTTTCAAATATAGAAATTGAGGATTATGTAAATACATCAGTTTTTGCACTTGTTTTAGATGTGGTGAAACAAAATGATGCTAGAATATGAGTTGGTATGATGACAAAATTTTTATGGTGAAGTCGTGATGCAAAACTTATTGATTGGGGACTTGATAAAAAAGAAAATTTTTGAGCATTATGAAATTTATCAGCAGATTTAATTCAAGCTGTTATTGAAGCATTAATATCTGAAGATTATCTTGAAAAAACTGATTGAAAATATCCACTTTTATGAATAACTGATACATGAAAAATTGCTATTAATAGAAATGATTTTTTAAAAGATGATAATACAGAATTACAACATTATATTAGAATGAGATTAGGTTCTAGTAGTTCAAAAAAGAAGAGTAAAGCTAATAAAGAATGAAAACCTAAAGCGCAAAAATGAGAAACTTATAATGAAACCTTTAGGTTGTATCAAGAATGAAAATCAATAGATGAAATAGTAGAAATTAGATGATTAAAAAAACAAACAATTGAAAATCATTTAGTAAACTTGTATTCTACGTGAAAAATGAGTCTAGCTTTAATTATGAAATTAGTAAAATTTAGTAATGTAAAAGTAATAAAATGAGTTTTAAGTGATTTTTTCTCTAATTGATATGAATGATTGAAAGATATAAAAGATAAGTGCAATGAAGAATGAAATAATGTTTCTCGGTTGGAAATCAATATAGCTCTTGCTATGATAGAAAAGTGAGATTTATAAAAATATTTTAAAAAACTAGTTTGTCAAGCTAGTTTTTTTGTTATAGAATATTAGATATGATATTATTATTATAGTTATAATTTTATAAAAGATATGTAAATGGATTTTTGAAGTCTTATTAAAAAATGATCTGCAAAACCAAGTATTAAAAAAACTTCTACAAAAAAAGTCAAAGTAGAAGATTTATTTGCTACATGAAGTTCTGCTTGAATCAATAATAAGTCTCATCTAGATTCAGATTTAAATGTAACATGATGAATAAGTAAAAGGGAAGAGGATACAGTTGTTATTGATATAGTAAATGATATCTTTTTAAATGCTTTAAAATTTAAAGCATCTGATATACATATAGAGCCTAGAGAAAAAGAAGTAAATATTAGATTTAGAGTTGATTGAAATTTTGTTGAATATAAAATGATTCCTTTAAATTTAAGAGATTCTATAATTGCTAGAATAAAAATAATGGCTTACCTTAGGATTGATGAACATAGGTTACCGCAAGATTGAAAAATAGCATATAAATTATTTTGAGGGAAATCTATTGATATGAGAGTATCAGTTTTACCAACTATTTATTGAGAAAAATGTGTAATTAGATTACTTAAAAAAGATGATAAACCACCTCAACTTAAAAATTTAGGTATTATGCCATATAATTTAGTTAAAATAAAGAAACATTTAAAAGATAATTATTGAATGATACTTGCAGTTTGACCAACTGGTTCATGAAAATCTACAACTTTATTTTCAATTTTAAGTCAATTTAATCCAGAAGAACAAAATATATCGACTTTAGAAGATCCAGTTGAATATAGAATTAAATGAGTTAATCATACACAAATAAACCCTGCTATTGATTTTACATTTGCTAAGTGACTTAGAAGTTTACTTAGACAAGATCCAGATATAATAATGGTTTGAGAAATAAGAGATGAAGAAACAGCAAAATTAGCAGTTGAGGCATCTATTACATGACATATCGTATTTTCTACAATACATACAAATTCAGCAACACATACAATACAAAGACTTGTTAATTTAGGAGTAGATCCATTATTAATAAGTTCAAGTCTGAGAATGATTATTTCACAAAGATTAGCTAGGAAATTATGTAAGAATTGTAAAGTTTCATATACTGCTAGTGATAAAGTTAAAGAATATATTGTTTGAAAAGTGTGAAAATATATAAAAAATAAAGAAGTTTTAAATTTGTTTAAAGCTAATCCTGAATGATGTGATAAATGTAATCACACTTGATATGAGGGTAGATTATGACTATATGAAGTATTAGAAATGACTGATAAATTGGAAGCACTTATGCTAAAAAATGCATCTAGGTTACAATTAGAAATACAAGCAATTTGAGATTGAATGGTTCCAATTAAAGAAGATGGACTATTGAAAGTTGTTTTAGGTGAGACATCACTTGAAGAAATACTATCAGTCTTATGAACTTAAAATTTAAAATTGTCTAGTTGAAATAAAAAAATTTGCTAATATATTTTGCTAAGTATAATGTATTATGATATTATTAATTAGTACAAATAAGTATGAATACACGTTTAGAATTACTCTTTGAAAAACATAATGTTTCAGATAAGGATAGGTATGAAATAAATCAAATTTTTTGATTATTACCAACAAATAAACAGCAAAATATTCTAAAAAACTTTGATATAATGATTTTTAGATTTGAGCAAATACATAAGGAAATTAATTTAGAAAGGAGAATTCTAATTTGAGACTTATTTAAAGATATAAAATCTTTTTACGAAAAATATTGAAATCAAATATGAGATTTATAAAAATAAAAATAAAGTAAAAATGTCTAAAAAATTTAAACATCTAAAATCACAAATTGATGTCTCTAGTATAGAGAATACTCCTGTTCATCTTTATGATGAAGAAAGGTTGCCAGAATCAAAAAACCATTTTCAAAAAATTAAAGAAAAGCATTCTTCAAATTCTGAAATTGTTGAAGCAGCAGATAAAATTATAGTTAAAATTGAAAATATCATAAATTTATGAAAAAAAGATTTTTCATGAGAAATTATGCAAGCTGCGAATAATCCAGATTATTGAGATAGTATCAAAATTGCTTAAAATAAAAAAAATCACAGTTTTGTGATTTTTTTTATTTTGATATATTAACTAATCAATTTAAGGTATTTATAGTAATTACTTTATTTTCTACTTTATTTTTTACAGTTATTTCTAATACTTTATCTTTATCTTGATTACAGTTTAAATCTGAATTTATATCTAATTTTAAATTAATTCATGAAAATTCTATTGTTCAAGTGCTAGTCATATCTCAGTAACTGCTTTTATCTTCTCAATATTCTCAACATTTAATAGAATTGATTTCAAAAGAATTTGGTACTAGTAATATAGACCTATCTATTATATTATTATCTTTGTCATAAGCTTCCCATGAGATAGTTCAACTATTGGTTTTTGAAAAACTAATAGCCCATTTACTAGGTACTGTTAAATCAGTTCATATTCATTTTCATGATAATGCATTGTTCCTTATAGTTTCGTAACTTGTTTTTATTTTATTAGCAAAGATATCTAATTTTTGCTTATTGCTTAATCTATTGAAATCTATATTTGCAACTGAAAATGCTAATATTCATAATATAGTTATTCATACCACTAATTCAATTAGAGTAAAAGCAGATTTATTTTTATATAAAATCATAAAATAAAGTTGTAAAAAATTAAAAATCTTTTAGAGTAAGTATGTTAATAGTTTATCTATAAAAAATAAACTCACAACTTTATTTTCTATTTTTTGTTACCTATGAAATTTTTATTAAACATATTGTGAATTATAACATTATTTGTTTTAACGTTAAGTGATGCATTAGCAATTAATGCTCCGAGTAATTTAAAAATTGATTCAATAGAGAATACTTCTGTTAATTTATCATGGGATACTTCTTCTGGGGCATATATGTATTATATTTCATATTGATTAAATGCAGGATGATCTTATGATAATCAAACTGATTTTATAGACTCAAATACTTGAGTAATTAATTGATTAGAAACTTGAAAAACATACTATTTTGTTGTTACAGCATTAGATGAAAACTGAGATGAAAGTAGTTATTCAAATGAAATTGCTTGAGATACATGAGTAAATATATTTAGTTTAGAATCTATTGTTGTAAATACTTCAAATAGTTTAGAGTTAAATTTTAGTAGAGACTTAGATACTACTGAAAATACAGAAAGAGAATTTAAAATTTATAATAAATCTGATAATTTAGATACATTTGATGTTATTTCTACTGAAATTGATTCTACAAATCCTAATAATTTAATTGTTACTTTAGATAGAGAATTACAATTATGAGTGGAATATGAATTGGTTGTAATAGCTATTAAAGATATTAATTTAAACAATATAGAATCTTGAATAGATAGTATTGAATCATTTATTTTTAATAATGAAATTATAAATACTACTGAATCATGAGGTATTATAACAGAAAGTTGAGTATTAGATGAAAATAATGAAGAATTAAACTCTGCTAATTCAGACTCATGAACAGTTGATAATTCTACATGAACAGTTGTTATTAATGAATGACCTTCTTGATCTAATATTGATACTAATGAATTAAATAATACAACATTAGGGGCAGCATGAAACACAAATCAACTTCCTAAAACATGACCTGAAAATATTTTAATATTAGTTTTATCAATTATATTATGAGCACTAGTATTTGTATTTAAATATAAAAAAGCATAATAATAAAAACTCCTTAAAATAAGGAGTTTTTATTATATAGTATTTATTTGATTTATTGGAATTAAAAGTCATATAATAGTTAATTGTTTTATTTTTATTAAAATATTATATTTATTAACTATATTTTTATATAACATTAAATTATCTCATAACTCTGAACTTTTATTTATTATAGTACTTTTTACTAAGTTAAATTTAAAATCTTTATTAATTTTAGGGTGTGAATTACAAACTCTAAAAATAAAGTTTAATTCATTATGTATTTGTTTATAAGTTTTTGTTTTTTCTATTAAAGTATTATAGAAAAGATTTTCTGAAAAATCTTTCTTTTTTAATATAAGAATTTCTTTAAAAATTTCATCATGTTTATTTAAATAGTTTTTTGTACTTTCATATATACTAGGAATTTGATTATTTTTTTCTTTAAATTGTATTATTATTTTTTTTTCTAATATCTTTATTTTTTGCTTTAATAAAAACAAAAAGATTAGAAAAAATGAGAAAAGACTTAATAGTATAATTAATATATAATAGTTCATTGAAATGTATTAATATTTTAAAATATATTTATTGTTAATATTTTAACATAATAGCTTTTAAAAATCAAAAATATGATATATTCATTGTTTATTGCCATTTTTTATTGACTAAGATACTATTATTTATATAATGCTATTGACAGGTGTTACAAGAATTATATTGTAGCATTTTTTTATTACTAATTTTAATAGTATGATACAATTTTTAAAAGATTCTTTTAGAGAATTATCTCATGTAGTATGGCCTACAAGAGAAGAAACTAGGGCTTTTTTCTTAGTTGTTTTAATTATTTTAATAACTTTTTGATTATATTTATTTATTGCTAGTACGTTCTTTTCAGAATGAATGCTTTATCTTAAATCAGTAGTTGAAAGTTTTTCTAATTAATTTTATTTATATAAAATAATTTAAATATAATGTTTAATAAACCAGAATGGTACGTAATTCAAGTAGTATCTTGAACTGAAGAAAATGTTAAATCATCACTTTTTCAGAGAAGAGAAAGTTTTTGACTTGAAGATTTTCTTATAGATGTTTTTGTTCCAACTCATGATGTTGTTTCTGTAAGAGCTTGATGAAAAAAAGTTACAAAAAAGAAAAATATTCTTCCTTGATATATATTAGTTCAAATGAATGTTACTAATGAAAGTTGGTATATTGTGAGAAATACTCCAAATGTAACATGATTTTTATGAGCATGAAATATTCCAGTTCCTGTTTCATGAGAAGAACTTGAACAATTAAAATGAAAAGTTGAAGAATATTCTGAAACTTTTGAAACTAAATATAAAGTTGGAGATATGGCTACTATTATAAAATGACCATTTGAATGAAATGAATGAATTATAATGGAAGTTTTAGATAAAAAATGAGTTGTGAAAATGAATGTTAATTTAATGTGAAGAGATACTCCTGTTGAACTTGAGTTTGCTGATATTAGAATTTAATTTCAAATAAAAAATTATTATGAGAAAAATTATTTTATTTATAATATTTTTGATTAGTATTTTTATTGTAAATTTAATATTTTATTTCTTATCAGATGATTATAAATTTTTTTTAAAAAAAATTAAAAATCCTGAGGAAATAGTTTATCTAGATGATAAGGTCTATGATGATAGTATAGATGATAAAATATTAAATAATGCAGAGGTTGTAGTTACAAATAAAGGTAATGAAAAAATATTTGAATTAAAAGATGAAACTTGAATTATAAGTTTGAAAAAAGAAATTGTTTTATGAAAAAATTATAGAAACATATTAAGTATTTTTTCAATATATAAATTAAAAAAATTAGAAGTTAATTTAAATTTATTTGATATTACGAATGAATATCCAGATAATTATTTTGAGTATTATTCTAAGGACTTAACTTTATATTTTTTCCCAACAAAAGATTATAAAGATATGTTTGATATATTCGATGTTTTAAGTAAAGAATGACCTTTTTCATTAAGTGAAGTAAATAATTTTTGAGATAATTCATTTTATATTAATTTAGATAAAAATATCAAAGATAGATTTGTAAGAGTTATTATATCTTATAATGGTATAGTCTTTTGATTAAAAATTAAAAAAACTGAATATAGTTTAGTAAAAGAAAAGCTAAATTCATTAAAAAAATAATAATTATTATTAAATAACTAAAAAAAAATGAGTAATACTGTTTTAGTAACAAAAGAAGGTTTAAAAAAATTAGAAGATGAATTAGAACATTTAAAAAGTGTTACGAGAGTTGAAATTGCAGCTAAATTAAAAGAAGCTATTTCATTTTGAGATCTTTCTGAAAATTCTGAATACGAAGATGCTAGAAATGAACAAGCTCAAGTTGAATTAAGAATATCTGATTTAGCAGATCAATTAAAAAATATTGAAATTATTAAAGAAGATACTAAATGATGAAAAGTTAGTATGTGATCAATTATAGAAATTGAAAATTGTGATAATAAAGAAAAAGAAACATTTAAAATAGTAGGTTCTACTGAAGCTGATATATTAGCTGAAACTCCTACTATTTCAAATGAATCATTCGTATGAAAAGCAATGCTTTGAAGTAAAAAAGGTGATAAAGTAAAAGTTAAAACAAAATCAGGTTTATTTGAATACAAAGTTATTTCTATTAAATAGTTATTTTTTTAAAATATTATTATGGATTTAAATATATATTATGATAATTTAATTTTAGTTCCAGCTGTAACATTTGTTGTTACTGTTTTATTAAAATGAATATCAATAAAAATTAAAACGGGTAAATTAGATATAGCATGAGCTTTGTGAAGTTGATGAATGCCTTCAGTTCATTCTGCTGTTGTAGTTTCTTTAGCTACTGCTGTAGCTATTAAACATGGTATAGATTCTGATTTATTTGCTATATCAATGGCTTTTACAGTAATTATTATTTATGATGCAATAAATGTTAGATTTGAAGCATGACAACATGCTATTGCTATAAATGAAAGTATTTGAGAAAAAAAATTCAAAGAATCATTATGACACCTTCCAAGTGAAGCATTTGCTTGAAGTGTATTAGGTATAATTGTTGCTATAGTATTGTATTATATATAAAAAAAGAATTTAGTTTTAAACTAAATTCTTTTTTTATTCTACAGTAACACTTTTAGCAAGATTTTGAGGTTTATCAATATCTCTATTTAAATTTTTAGCTATTTCTACTGAAAATATCCATAAAGGTATAAGTGGTAGAAATGGAGTTAATATAGGATGAGATTTAGGCATTTCTATAATATCATCATATATATCTTTTGTAGTGTCTCAAGCAGTTATTATTCATAGTATAGTTCCATTTCTAGCTTGAATTTCTTTCACATTAGAAATAGTTTTTTCTCTCATTATACTTTTAGGATTTATAACTATAACAGGGAAGTTAGGGCTTATTAAAGCTAATGGTCAATGTTTTAATTCTCATGTAGAATATGCTTCAGCATGAATATAACTTAATTCTTTTAATTTAAGACTACATTCACATGCTGTTCAATATACTATATTTCTTCATAGATAGAAAAAATTGGAATATTTAGAATATTTATCTGCTAATTTTTTTATATGATTATGTTGTTCTAACATTCATTCAAGTTTTTTATCTAAAGATCATAATTTTTCTATAATATTTTTAGATTCTTGTACTTGTAAGTCTCTTTTTAATCACATATCAAGAGACATAAGTAAAAGTACTGCTAATTGACCAATAATGTTTTTAGTAGATGCAACTCATATTTCTATTCAAGATTTAGTATATAATCATGAATCACACATTCTAGCAATAGTACTTCATACTACATTTACTATTCAAAAAGTTTTACATCACTTTTGTTGTACCATTTTTACGCACTCTCTAACATCAGCAGTTTCTCAAGATTGAGACATAAAGATATATAAAGTATTTTTATTTGGTATGAATTTTTCATATAAAAATTCACTAGATACTCTTACTTCAGTTTTTAGTCATGATAATTCTTCAAACCAACTTTTTCATACTACTCATGCAAAATAACTTGATCAAGAAGCTATTATTTCAATACTTTCTATGTTTTGTTTTCATAATTCTTCAAGTGTCTCATTATGAATAGATTTTGTTTCAAAATTAATTCTTCATTTTAAAGCATTTCTTAAAACAGAAGGAATTTCATTTATTTCTTTTTCTGTAAATGTTTCAAATTTTCATTTATCAGCAATTTCAGTATTTTCATCTATTTTCTCGTGAGTTTTACTTATTTCTTCTCACATTGAAAAAACAGAATATTTTCAATTTTTTATTACTATTGTTTCATTATCTTCAAGTGTAGTAAACTCTGTGGCTATTTTATTTAGGGCATTTAAATCGCTTGAAAGAAATATTCAATCTTTTCATACTCAAACTATCATAGGACTTCATAACTTTGCTCATACTAAGGTATTTGGGTCTTCTTTATCTATTACTGCTATAGCATAGGCACCTACTAATTGTTTAGTTACTTTTTCAAGTGTAGTTACAATATTTCAATCAAACATATCTTCAAATAGTTTTGCTACTACTTCTGTGTCTGTTTCTGAGTAAAAATTATATTTTTTACTAAGTTTTTCTTTTATAGATATATAGTTTTCAATAATTCAATTATGTACTACGTAAAATCTATTATTGTTTGATATATGTGGATGAGTATTTAATTCTGTTACTTTACCATGTGTAGCCCATCTAGTATGAGCTATTCAGTTGCTATAGTTTTCTAATTTATTATTATTTTTTTCAATTTTTGTTGCTAAGTTTGAAACTTTTCATACAGCTTTTTCAAGAAAAATATCTGATGAATTATTTATAGCTAAAATTCAAGCACTATCATATCATCTATATTCTAAATTTCTTAGTCATTCAACTAAAAATGGTATAGAATTTTTAGTTCAATTATATGCAAATATTCAACACATAAATTTTATAGTTAATTATTATTTTTGTATATTTAATGATATTTTTTTAATTAATATATGCAATAAAAAAAGATAGTTTATGTTAAAAACTATCTTTAAAATATTATACTCTTATTTTAGTAATTTTTTCAGCATGTTTCATACAATAACTAGGAATACATTTTCAAGTTATTCATGCAAGTAATGGAAGGAACCCCATAAATGCAATTAAAGAATCTACATCTAATGATGGACCTTGAACTATAATTGAAGATATATAAAATAGAAATATACCAAATATTATTTGTATAATTCTCATATATTTTTTCTTTAAAATACACATTTTAACTATTCACATAATAAGAGGAATAATTCATAATGATACTAGAGCATATTTTACATATTCTAGATTATTTTCTATATTCATGAACAAGAAAGTTGTTTCTATTTTATCTCATTGAAATATTAAATTATAATAAAGAGTTAGTATTAAAATTAAACCAAATATTATTCTACCTAATCTGATAGTCATATCAGAAGGTCTTTTTTGCATAAAACTTATAAATCACATCATAGTTTTTGTTTATTAAAAAATATTAATTACTTAAATAGTATAGAAAGTAAAAAAAAAGTAAAATTAATTTTGACTTTTATTTAGTTTATATATAATACACAAGCTCTAAGAGTAAAAATACTATTGGAATGTCGCCAAGTGGTAAGGCAACGGACTTTGACTCCGTTATGCGTAGGTTCGAATCCTACCATTCCAACCATATTATATTTAACTTTTTGCAGATTGTTAAATATTATAAGTTAGAAGTTAGAATTCTATTGTAGGGATAGAATCTGATACTAGAAGATTAACTTATGATTTATAAAATTTATTAAATAACTATAAAAGCTATGTTAGCTGTAATCGAATTAGGATGAAATCAATTCATTGTTAGAACAGGTGAAATTATTGATGTTAAAAAATTACAAAAAGAAGCTGGAGATAAATTTTCAGTAGAAGCATTATTAGTAACTGATGAAGAAGGTAAAGAAACTAAAGTTTGAGTACCAACTGTTAAAGGTTCTAAAGTTGAATTTAAAGTTTTAGAACAATTTAAAGGTGAAAAAGTTAGAGTTTTTAAGAAAAAATCTAAAAAAAGATATACTAGAAATAAAGGGTTTAGAGCTCATTTAACTAAATTAGAAGTATTATCTGTTGCATAATTAAATTTTGAAAATCTTATTTCTGGAGTATAATATATCTAGAAATAAGATTTTTTTAATATTTATTTTTTAAAAAATAATTTTGGTCAGAAAAGATAAAACGAGAGTTAATGTAAAAGCTCGTTTAAATAGACATCTAAGAATTGTTAAGGAAAATATATGAGTAGGAGGAAAAACAAAGATTTTAAATACTGGTTATGATTTTAAGTTAGTTTTATTTTGTATACTATTTATAACTCCAGTATATCCTACATTAGCATCATTTATGTATAATACTTCAAGATATGATTTTTATAGGTGAAATATTGATGAATCGTCTATTATTGAATCATATTATTGATGAGAAGATAATTTAAGTGAGATTAATAGTCCTATATTGGAATCTACAGATTCTTTTATTTCTGTTAATACTATATTAAATGATGAGAGAGATTTAGCTGGAACTAATGAAATTGTTGATTATGAAGTTAAACCAGGGGATTCTTTTTCTGTTATAGCTTATAGATTTAGAGTATCAACTAATTCTATATTATGGGCTAATGATTTCTCAAAAAAACATGTTTTACATCCTTGAGAGGTTATTAAAATTCCACCTGTAACATGATTAATACATCAAGTTAAGAGTTGAGATACTATTTCTTCTATTTCTAAGAAATATGATACAGCAGAAGAAAAGATAAAAGAACAAAATTGATTAAGTGATTGAGAAAAATTAATTATTTGAGATGTTTTAACTATTCCATGAGCTATTAAAAAAATACCTAAACCAGTTTATAGAAAAAAAACATACTCTTATACAAAAAAAGCATGAAAGAGTCAATATGTTAAAAAAACTTGATCTTATAAATTAACATGGAGAAAACCATATTCTTGAGCTGCTTGAAATTGTACTTGGTATGTAGCTTCTTATGCAGATGTTAATTGGAGGTGAAATGCTAATCAGTGGATAAAAAATGCTAGATCTGCAGGACGTACTATATCAAAAACACCAAAAGTATGATCTATAGTTCAATTAACGGGTAGATGATATAATAGAAGATACTGACATGTTGCATTAGTTATGGAAGTTACAGCTACTGATATAATAGTTAGTGATATGAATTATAGAAAATTATATGAGGTTACTTATCGTAAACTAAAAAGAACAGATAGAGCAATAGATTGATATATATATTTAGATTAAAAAAAAGATTCGTGAGAATCTTTTTTTATTTTTTCATAGCATTTGAAATTTTGTATACAACTTGATTTATTGGATTTAATGCTTTATGTAACTTTTCTCTTAATGCTATATAATCTTCTTTTAATAATTGTAATAAAATATGTGCTGTAATGTTATTTTCATATTCAGTATATGCATGAAATGCAAGAGGAAATATTTTATAGGTATGTGTTATTTCATTATCAATTTCTCAAATTTTTTGTTTTTGTGTTTGTATAATTTCAAGTGGAGAGTAATGTCATTTTTTAGGATCTAAATTATTAGTTATATTTTTATTATATTCTTTTAAATATTCTAAGTAGCTTACATATTTACATGTTTGATATGTTGCTTGTTTTAATAAAATAATTTTTTGTACTGAATTTTTATCATTTGAATTTGTACATTTTAAACTATTAGACATATTATCAAGTTTTGATATATTTGAAGAAAGTTTACCAGCTATATTTTTTGATACACTAGATCAATTTTTAAGTAAGTCATTTTTAATTAATAATAATGATTTTTTTTGTGTACTTAATAATCCACATTTATAAATAGTGTTCATATTATTTCTATGTGTATTTTTTACTTTTTCAAATGAATATTTTGATGCAATTTCAGGGTAGTTATCTTTGATTTTAGCTATCTTGGGATTATATTCATAATCATTACATATATTTTGAACTCTTTGTTTATATAATTCATATCAATCTTTTGATGAATATGTAGAAGTATTATCTTCAGCATACACTAATCATGTAATTATAATTGATGATAATATTAATGAAATGAAAATTTTCATATTTTATTTGGTTAAGTATAGCTTTATTTAATTATATTAAAATTATTCAAATTAAAAGTTTTTTATTAATCATTTATTTTTGATAACTTCTTTGTTTCATATTTTTTTATAAATTGTATATTTTCTATATTTTGATAAAAAGTTTCATGTTTTATCAGAAGATATCATTATTTTAGCATATCATCATAAATTTTTTACATAAAAATATGATCATATAGTATTATCTCAAAATGTTTTTATATCAGTTACTACTCAACTTGAAGTTCAATTTATATAACTTACTGGAGCTCAATTTAATATTTTTATAGTTATATCACTATTTTCTGTAATTATTTCTCAAGTATGTGTTTCTCCTTTTTTTAATGTAATTATAGTTTTATTTGTATTTTCAAATATCAATTTATCTCAATTATCTAAATATAGACTTTTTATACTTATATCTAAAGTTCAACTATTTATTGTATTTTTTATTTGATTTTCAGTCTTAAATTGTTTAGTTAAGGCTGAATTTACTTTTAAATTTTTATTGATACTTGTACTAATTCAAACGAAAGTAACAGTAATAATTAAACTTAAAAATGTTGCCCATATTAATATAGATGCTTTATTATTACTTTTTTGCATAAAATAGGAATTTATGATAATATTTTAGTAATTATAAGTTATAACTTTAAAAATACAAGTTATGGTCGTTCCAAAAACAAAAAAAGTGTCTGATTTATTAAAAGAAGAAATTCTTGAAAATGAAGAAAAAAGAGAGTATACTTCAGATAAATTTAAAAAAATAGAAGATAAAGTTAAAGATTCTTTAAAAAAACAAAAAACAGATGATGCTTTAAATGATATTACTATCTGAGCATTAGTTTTAGGTAGTTCTGATATTCATTATGATACATTTGAAGATTATGTAGTCGTTAGATATAGAATTGATTGAGTTTTAGTAGATATCTTTAGACTTACACATAAAGAATATAAACCAGTACTTGAAAGACTTAAATATTCATCTTCTTTGAAATTAAATATTACTAATATACCACAAGATTGAAAATATGATTTAACTATTGATGATAGAAAAATAGATGTAAGAGTTTCTACTTTACCTGTTTGAGATTATGAAAATGTTGTATGTAGAATATTAGATAACTCTAATGCAATTATTGATTTTGATAAATTATGATTTTTTTGGACAACAAAAAGAATGTTAGAAAAAGCTATTTCAAAAAGGAATTGAATGATATTAGTTACTTGACCAACTGGTTCAGGTAAAACAACAACACTTTATACTATATTAGCAAAACTTAATACAAGAGATAAAAAAATTATTACTTTAGAAGATCCTATTGAATATAGATTAGATTGAATTATTCAATCTGAAGTAGATGAAAAACAATGATTTACATTTAAAACTTGATTAAGGGCTCTTTTAAGGCAAGATCCTGATATTATAATGGTTTGAGAGATTAGAGATAAAGAAACACTAGAAACAGCCACTCAAGCAAGTTTAACATGACATCTAGTTTTATCTACGTTACATACAAAATCTGCTGCTGAAACTCTTGATAGAATTGTTAATATGTGATTAAAACCTTATGTATTAGCTTCTGCACTTGATACAATTATAGCTCAAAGACTTGTAAGAAGAATTTGTCCACATTGTAAAGTAGAAAAAGAGAAATCTCAATTAGATATAAGTATTATTGCTAATATGATGAAAGAAATAGGAATGAGTAGTGTTTTAACTAAACACATTAAATTATATGAAGGGAAATGATGTCCAAAATGTAATAATAGTTGATATCAATGAAGAATTTGAATATATGAGATTATTTCTTTAAATGAAGATTTAAGAGATTTAATTAGAGAATGAGCAACATCTGATGAAATAATTAGAAAAGCTAGGGATTGAGATTTAATTACTATGAAAGAAGATGGGATATTAAAGGCAATTAAATGATTTACTACTATTGAGGAAATACTTAGAGTTATTTAATTTTTATTCAATATTTTTTTCATTCAGATATTGCATAATTAATTCATATAACTTCTCAAATACTATTAATTATTGGTCATCATGAAAATCATTGTTTTATATTATTTGATATTTCAAGTAAGTTAGATAAATTATCTAACTTACTTTTTTTATTTATTAAAATTCATGTATTATAAATGATTTTTAGTGATTTGGGTTCTACTCAAAAACTATAAATAGTTCATTTATAGTTTTTGATAGATTTTTTTATTGTTTTAGTATTAGTTACATTTATTTTTAATATTGCAAAATCATTTATTGTATCATTTTTTATTATTTCAGAATTATATTTTTTTCAATTATATATAACTGTATTATTTTTTGTTAATATATGGCTTACAGTTTGAATTTCTCAATTTTGTGATATAAAAAATCAAGCTCAGATTCATCAATCATTTATATCTTTAAATAATCAATTAGGATTATTTTTATAACTTATTAACTCTTGTTTTGGTAATATTATTACAATACTTTTTTTTATATTATTTATATCTATTTTTTTATTAATAAAAAAAGTATTGATGACATAAATTCATCAAATAATATAAATAGCAGCTAATAAATAAATTATATATTTCATAACTATATTTTAATATAAAAATAATATTTGCAATTTATATTTAATAAATATTATTAATATAGTATTTATTAATAAATTGAAAATAAATGAATCAAATAGTAAAAGATAAAATGCAAAGAGAAATAATGGTTGTTAATGCATCTGTTTTATTTAAAAATTTTCCTAGAGAAACTAGATTTTATAATGCTAATGAACATAATTTCTGAAAAATTATGGTTGATAATTATGAATATATGGTTAGATGAGATGCTGAAAAGAATAATAATTTTAAACAACCTCTTCCTTATGGTGCTATTATCGATGAAGAAAATAGGATTTTTGTTTATCAAAGAGGTTGAAGTTGAAGTAATGCATGAGAATCTAGATTACACTCAAAAATATCTATTTGAGTTTGATGACATATTGAAAGAGAGGATGAAGATGCTAAAGATATTTTATCTAATACTTTGGTAAGAGAAATTATTGAAGAAATTAATACAAAAGAAGAAAATATAAAAAATGTTGATTTAGTTTGATATATAAATGATGATTGAGATGAAGTTTGAAAAGTTCATATGTGAATTTTTTATATAGTAAGAGTTTCTAATTCTAATTTTGATTTATTAGATTGAGAACTAGATAATTGAGAGTTTGTTACATTAAGTAAATTAGAAAATATGATTTTATCAGATGATTATGATTTAGAGTCTTGGTCAGAAATAGTTTTTGAATCATTAAAAAAATACTTAAATAAATAATAAAATAAAAAATAGCTTTAGCAAGCTATTTTTTTGTATATATTTTTTAACTATGATATTATTAATAGGTAAATTAGTTTATTTTATTTATTTATAATAATTTTCTATGTGAAAAGAATGTAAATTAAAAAAGTTTTTTACTAAACAATGGTCATTCCTTATGGCTGGTATTGTTTTTGGTATTGCGCAAATCATTTATATGGTTTGATTATGGGCTCCACATTTTAATGAAGCTATTACTACTTGGAAGGTTAAACCTATTACTGTAACTACAGATTTAGGTAAGATGTTTAGATGACTTGAGGTATGAGTTAATAATTTATTTTGATTTCAATCTGAATTATATGGTAATTATGCTGTAGATTCTGCTATGTCAGTTACTGGTTGAGCATTTACCCCTTGACTTGGTACTGCTATTTTGGGTATGATTATTGGTTGATTTTTAGTTGTATTATTTGAAAGACAAAATAAACTTTGGGTTAAATATTCTGGTAGATTATTATTAATTTCGTTTATCGGATGAATGTTTTTTTCATATGGTACTAGATTAGCATGAGGTTGTACTTTAAATCATTTATTAGGATGAGTTCCTATGATGAATATACATTCACTTGTTGCTGTTATGTTTATGAGTTTATGAGGTTTAACTGGTTTCTGGTTAATGACTAAATTAGGTTTAGCTAAATATTTTAAACATCAAGAAGAATTAAGCTATGCAAAAGACCAATATGAAAAAGGTACTAATGATGGTGTAACATATGATCCAAATTATAATCCTTGGAAAAATCCAATGGTATGGTTAGGTTTAACATTTTTACTAACATTTGTATGAATTGCTATATATGGTATGTTATTTTCTCCTGAAATGTTACAACATTTAAAATGAGGAAATGTTAAAGAATTTGGTAAGTCTATTGCTGATAAAGGTATGATGTATGTAATTATTACATTATTTGCTGGTATTATGGCATGATTTGCAATGGCAAAATCAGGTTTTGGTACAGAATGTGCTTTAATCTCAGTTGAAGCTTCAGCTATGATTAGAAGTGATGAAAAAAAATGGAATAAAATGGGATTACCTAATATTACTAGAACATTATTTAAAGGTTTACTTCCTTTACAAGGGGTTGCTGCTATGTGGGTAATTGTATCTGTGTTTGTATTAGTAACAGTTTATTTCTTAGGAATGAAACATGGTTTTACTGATCCAACTAAGTATAAATTTTATTTAACTGCATGAGTACCTGTTGGTTGATTCTTTCTAGGTTTTGGTGCGGTATTACTTATTGGTTGTGAAATTAGATCATATATGAGATTAGGTATGTTATATCTAAATACATTAATTGGATTTATTGGTTTTGCAGTAGGTTATCTTCCATTTACTCTTTATTATAAAGAACATGTTGCATTTTTAAATGCTACTATAGTACCTTATCTTAAAGCAAATGAAATATTTACTGTTCCTGAATTAGTTACTTCTAATCCTACTGGTCAAGTAGTAGTAGCTGTATTATGGACACTAATGTTAATTGGTATTCTAGCTTGGACAATTAAAGCTGGTAAGAGGTATATGAATGTAAAAAAGAGTTCAGAATTTTTAACTAAAAATACTGAAGAAATTCATACTGAATATGGTGATACTATGGAATGAGAAATTAAATATAAATAATTCAAAATAAGCTCTGTAATAGAGCTTATTTTTTTGTTAATATCTATATAATATAGTATTATATATACATATATATTAATAATTTGAAAATGCATTTAGATTTAACACATACTTGGGTAGGATACTTAATTTTAGTTTTTTTTGTTGTAGGATATTATTTTATTGCTCGTGAGGAAAAATATCGTATAAATAAAGCTAAGCCAGCTTTATTTATTTGAACGACTAGTTTTTTATTAATTTGAATATATTTTGCACTGAATTGATATGATACACACTTATTAAATGAAGAAATTGAGAAATTAATTGTTGAAATATCTCAAATATTTTTCTTTTTATTAGTTGCTATGACTTATATAGAAGTTATGGTAGATAGATGAGTATTTGATGTTTTAAGAAAAAAACTTATTCATAAATGATATACATATAAAAAACTTTTTTGGGTAGTTTGATTAATAGCTTTTTTCTTATCTCCAATAGCAGATAATCTTACTACAGCTCTTATTTTATCAACTGTTGTTATTGCTATATCAAATGATAAAAAATTTATAGTAGCTTCTGCTATAAATATAGTTGTTGCAGCCAATGCCTGATGAGCATGGTCACCATTTTGAGATATTACAACTCTTATGGCATGGACAGAAGGTAAAGCAGATTTTCTAAATTTTTTGACTCTTTTCCCAGCAGCTTTTTTATGATGGTTAACAACAGCATGATTTTTATCAATGTTTTTACCTAAATGAAAAATAGATTCATGACATCATAAAGATGCTCATCTAAAGTTAGGTTCAAAAATAATTATTTGATTATGAATATTAACTATAGTCTTATCTATCATTAGTCATCAATTTTTACATTTGCCAGCAATGTGGGGTATGATGTTTTGATTGTCTTTATTACAATTATTTTCGTATAGATTAAAGGTTAAACATTGACATGAAAAATCATTTAATATATTTCATTCAATTAAAAAAACAGAAATAGACACTTTGATATTTTTCTTTTGAATATTAGCTGCTGTTTGATCATTAGATTTTATATGATATTTAAAATATATTACTAATTATTATGAATTAGTTTGAGTTAATGCTTGAAATATATCTGTATGAATATTATCAGCTATTATTGATAATATACCTGTAATGAGTGCAGTTTTAAAATCACCACTTGAAATGGATTTAGCTGGATGGTTAATGCTTACATTAACTGTATGAATATGAGGTTCGCTTATTAGTTTTGGTTCAGCAGCTTGAGTAGGTGTTATGGCTAAAATGAAATGAATATATACTTTTAATTCTCATATGAAATTTTTTCCAATTATTTTAATATGATATATTGTATCAATTGGAGTATTTTATATACAGTTTTATTATTTGGGATGGTATTAAAAAAGTTTAGTTATTTTGTATAACTAAACTTTTTTATTTTAATTTATTAACTAAATCTGAAATATTATTTATTAAAATAATTTCAGATTTTTTTGTTTTTATATTAGTTTTAGGAGAAAAGATATATTTAAATCACATTTTTTCAGCTTCTTTAATTCTTTTCTCTAAATGAATAGGTTTTTTAACTTTACCTGTTAAAGATATTTCTCCTATATATATTGAATCTTTAGGAAGAGGTTTATTTAATTTACTTGATATAATAGATGCTGCAAGACTTAAATCTATACCAGGTTCCTCTATTTTTAATCATCTAGCTATATTTGTATAAACATCATGAGATTCAAGTTTTATAGGAGAGTATTTTCATAGTACAGCTACTATTAAGTCTAGCTTTGAACTATTTATTCATCTTGCTGACCTTTTAGGATATCCAAACTTTGTATATGTTGTAAGACTCTCTGTTTCTATAATAATTGGTCTTGTTCATTCAATAGTTATAGAAAGGCTAGATCATATAGTTGCTTCAGTAGAATTTATAAATTCTAATCATGGATTTTTTAAATCAACTAACCCTTTTTCCTGCATAGTAAAAATACCAATTTCAGAAGTTGCTCAAAATCTATTTTTAAGAGCTCTTAGGATTCTAAGATTATCATACTTATCTCATTCAAAATAAAGAACAGTATCTACCATGTGTTCTAATGTTTTTGGTCATGCTAAATTTCAATCTTTATTAATATGTCATATTATAAATACAGCTGTATTAGTTGTTTTTGCATATGAAACTAAAAGCTCTGTTATATATCTAACTTGAGATACACTTCATGTAACACCAGTAATATTATTTGAATGCATTACTGATATAGAATCAATAATTAATAATTTACATGGATTTTTAGAAAGTGTCTCTAATATATTTTCTATACAACTTTCTCATAATACTTTCATATTATTTCAAGTAATTCATAATCTATCAGCTCTTGATGATATTTGATAAGGAGTTTCTTCTCCTGATATATATACTATTTCTTCATCTATTAAATTACCTAACTGAAGAGTTATAGTTGATTTTCAAATTCAAGGTTCTCATGATAATAAAACTACTCAACCTGGTATTACTCATCAACCTAATACATTATTTAATTCACTAGACTTTGTAACTATTTTTTCTAGAGAGTTATCTTTTTTTATTGTTTTGATATTAGCTAATTCTTTAGCTTCTCATTTAATAATTCAATTTTTTCAGCTTATTTTTGATTCTTTAAATTCTTTTAATGAATCCCATTCTTTACAAAATGAACATTGTCATTGCCATTTAATAGATTCATTTCAACAGTTTGTACAATGGTACATAGGTATATATTTTATATTATAAGTATATATTAAGTATATAAAATATATATATTATTGCAAATTTTTTATATTGCTTAATATTTTTTTTTAGTTATGCTTTCAGAAATTAGATTTTAATTAAAAAATATATGGCAAAAGAAAATGAATTAATGTATGGTAAATTTCAAGGCTGAGATAAATTTTGATTTTTTATTCCAGAAGATAGAGAAGCATTTGGTGGTGATTTTTATGTTGATGCTGAAAATTTTGGTTTAGCTCAGGATTGAGATAAAGTTGAAGCTAGAGCTTTAAAAAAGTTCAAAGGAAAAAAACCAGAAGCAAAAATAATTACAGCTTATGGTAGAACAGCACAAAAAAATCAAGCTAAATTTATTGAATGAGTTTATTCAGGATGAGATGGTAATTTTGGTTTTATAGATGTTCCAGGAGAAAAAAAATGATTTTTCGTATATTGAGCTAAAAAGAATTGAGCTAATGATTGAGATAGTGTTAAGGCAGAATTAGTTGATTTTAATTGAAGAAAAGAAGCAATAGTTGTTAAAATACTTAAATCTGAAGAAGAATTAGTTATTTGAAAATTTCAAGATAGGGATAAATTTGGTTTTGTTATACCAGATAGAAGTAATAAAAATGATGTTTTTATTGCAGGAGGTAGAAAAAACTGAGCAAAAGATGGAGAAATGGTTGAAGCTAGAATTATAAAAAGAGGTGGTAAAAATGCTGAAGGTGTTATAGTTAGAATTTTAGATTAATCTTTAATTTAAACATTAAAAAAATAAATAGTCAAATAATCTTTTGACTATTTATTTTTTTAATTTATATTTAATGTATTAATAACTTAATTTTTATACTTATGGCTGATAAAATTGTTTGAGAATTTAAGGATTTTTGAGGTTTTTGACTAATAGATGATGAATATCTTATTATGAATGGTGATGAAAATGGAGCTATGTCTGGTGATCAAGTTGAAGCTATAAATGTTTCTACGAATCCTAATATGACTATGTATAAAATTATTTCAGTGATTGATGAAACGAAAGATTTAGTGGAAAGTATTTCTGAAAATATAAAATTTTTAAAATGAATTTACCGTAAGTCATTAAATTG
This sequence comes from Candidatus Altimarinota bacterium, assembly GCA_026988025.1. Classification (GTDB taxonomy): domain Bacteria; phylum Patescibacteriota; class Gracilibacteria; order BD1-5; family UBA6164; genus UBA6164. The sequence goes on from JALSMB010000063.1 coordinate 32,034, forward strand.
AAAATGATGATATGTTAGATATTCTAGAACTGAGAAAGATGTTTTTATTTGAAATTGAGATATTTTATGATTAAAAAATTGAGATAAAGTTACTTTTTCTATTTTAACGGATGAAAAGTGAAATAAAACATGATTATTAAAAGAGGTTGTACAAAAAGCATGAGATCAATTAAAATGAGCTATTGATTTTTTCAATGATGATTCAAGAATAGATATATTTAAAATTGCTTCTGAAGAATGAGCTAGAGTTGTTTGGCCTAAAGAAGTTGTAGATGAAGTTGAAGGACTAGACTGAAATATAGATGTAAATGAGATTGAGAAAAGAGAAGATTTAAGAGAATTATTTACTATTACTATTGATTGAGCTGATAGTAAAGATTTAGATGATGCAATTAGTATTGAAGATTTATGAGAAGACTGATATAAACTATATGTTCATATTGCAGATGTTACTCATTATGTAAAAGAAGATTGAAATCTTGATATAGAAGCATTAGAAAGAGCAACTTCAATTTATTTAGTAGATAAGGTTATTCCAATGTTGCATGAAAGATTATCTAATGATTTATGTAGTCTTAATCCAAATACAGATAAACTTACTCTTACTTGTGAATTGTTAATAGATAATGATTGAAATATTAATTTAGAAGATTCAAAAGTATATGAATCAATAATTAATACAGATTATAGAACAACATATAAAGAAATTGAAGAATTAAGAGAAAATAAAATTTGAGAATGAAATGAATTATTATTTTGATGAATTATAGATAATACATTAGTTAAATTAATAAATAATTCTGAAAAACTAGCAAATATTCTTAATATTAATACTAGAGAAAATGGGGAACTTGAATTTGATTTTCCTGAAACTAAAGTAATTTTAGATAATAAATGAAATCCTATAGATTTTAAGCCGTATCCAAAATATCCTTCAAATGATTGGATTAAAGCATTTATGGTTGCTGCAAATAGAACTGTTTCTGAAAAATATGAACAAACTCCTTTTTTACATAGAACTCATTTATCACCAAAAACTGAATTAATAGAAAAATTAAATGAAATATTAAATTTATTAGAAACTAATTTAAAAATTTCAACTAATCCAAACCCATCAGATTTTTCAAAATTATTATTAGAAATAGAATGACATTCAAAACAAAGATTTCTAGAAAAAACTATTTTATTAACTATGCAAAAAGCAAATTATACTCATGAAAGAGAATGACATTTTGGTTTAGCTATTGATTATTATAGTCATTTTACTTCACCTATTAGGAGATATCCTGATTTACAAATTCATAGAATTATAAAAGAATGTATACATAATAATTGAGAATTATTAGAAGATAGAAATTATCATTATGAATCAATTTTAGAATCAGTAGCAGAAAAATCTAGTATGCAACAAGATTTATCAGTAAAAATAGAAAGAGAAGTTAATAAATTGATGTGAGTTAAATATATGAAAGATAAGATTTGAGAACAGTTTAATTGATATTTTGCTTGAATTGATCAGAGATGAGTCTTTGTTGAACTTGAAAATACTATTACTTGAGTAATTAGAGATGAAAAAAGGTATAAATTAAATTCTATTTGAGAAAAAGCAATATTATTTAGTTTAACTGACAGTAATTGAGATGAATATAATGTTTGAGATTCAGTTAAAATAAAAGTTACTTCAATTGATGAAGAAAAAATGATTATAAATTTTGATATAGTTTAATAATAAATATTAATTAAAATATTATGGCAAATGTAAAAATTAAATATCTTTGATGAATTGAAGATGAAAAACAATGATCAAGCTTAACTTGATCAGCTACTTTAATGACAGCAGATATATTTGATTGAATAAAAGTTTTAATTGATTTTTGAATGAATCAATGAGGTTTAAGGGAAACTGAATTAAATAATAAAGTAGATGAACAAGCTATTGATGCTGATTATTTAGTTGTTACTCATGCTCATATGGATCATATTTGAAGATTACCATTATTGGTTAAAAAATGATTTAAATGAGAGATTGTTACCTCTAGTATGACTAAGCAATTGATGGTTATTATGCTTAGTGATTATGTAAAACTTACAAAAGATAAAATAGAGTCATTAGAAAAAGATAATAAAAATAAATGATTAAAATTAAGAAGATTTTTGAAATTAGTTAAGTTAGAAAAAGAAATTAGATCAAATTGATTAAAAAAAGAAGAAAAACAAAAAAAAGAAAATACTTTGTCTAAAATAGTTTGAAAGTCTAACTTGAAAACTTTATTAAAAGAAGCTAAAGACTATCTAAAAAAAATGGAAGTTGAGTCAGAATTAGATATTGAAAAAGCTTTAAATAATAGTATCCCTACATTATTATATGATATAGATGATGTATATAAAACAATGAAGTTGGTATCAACTTTGGAAGTTTGAGAAGAAATGGATTTAATGAATCATATTTGTTTAACTAAGATAGATTCTGAGATAATAGACGAAATACCAGAAATGGTTAAGAATAATAATTATGATAAATCAATTTTTATTATGCCTCATTTAAAAAGTTCTATTATATCAAAATGGAATTCACATATTGAAGAAGTTTATGAAATATCAAAAGAAAATAAAGAATTGAGAATTAAATTAAGGGTGGCATTAGGTATTAAAAATAAAGAAACAGAGTATATTAATAATGATGATTTTACTTACTCTGAGGCAGTTACTTTTTTAGATAAATATAGTATTGCTTCAAGAAAGGATATTGATAAATTAAAAGATTTAATTCCTGAATTAAGATATACACAAGAAGATGTCGATAAAGCTACTGATTTGTTAAAAAGTGCATTTAATCAACCTAATGAAAAAGTAGTAGAAGCTTTTAAACTCAGGTTTTATGATGCATGACATATAGAATGATCAGTATCTTTAATTGTGACAGCTGTTACTAAAAAAGTAGAATATATTGCATGATGAGATTTTAAAAAACAACATTCTAATAATAATGTGTATAAAAAAATAATAAAAGAACATAAAAATTTTTGATTCTCATGAGATAGATGAAAAACTACTGATCCAAATCTTTCGTGAACACCTGAAATTCCAGATTTAAGATTTGATTATTATCAATCAGAATCTACTTATTCATGACGTAATCACCCTTCAAAAGATGAAGAATTTATGA
>JALSMB010000064.1 GCA_026988025.1 Candidatus Altimarinota bacterium
GCAGCTTCTTGTCTTGTATATTTATACATAATAGACATATTTTAAAAATTAATTGTCTATAATCTACTTTTATTTGCTAATTAATCAAGTTTTTTAATATTTTAACTTTGACAAAGTTATTTTTTTAATGTCAATAATAAATTATTTATAAATTTAAAATCTCAATCATTTAAAATTAAAATATCATATCTTTTTTTATATTCTTCAATTAGTTCATTAACTTTATAATTTAAAAATCAAACTTTTATTAAATTTTTATAATTAAATCAATCAACCATATGATGGTCTCAAAGACTATCTCAAAGTAAAATTACATTTTTTCTATTTTTTATTTTTAAGTAAATTTCAGAAAAATCTGAAATAATAGTTTCTGATTTATTAAAAGAATGAATTATTGGCCTTTTATAATCTATTGCTTTTCAGTTTTTATCCCAAATAAAATCATTTGAAATAATTTCTATATTTGGATAATAAATATTATTTTCTTCTAAAAAATATTTTATTGATAATTTTCAAATTCAACTTGCTGAAATTATAACTATTGGAATATTATTTTGATTTAAAAATTCTAAAAATTCTTTAACTCATTCTCTTAACTCTACTTTATCAGTTCTTCAAATTTCTTCTAAAATATTTTTTGTAAGTCACGATTCTATAAACAACTCAAAACTTTCTTTCCACCAAAATTCCATATATTTTATTTTTTCTTCTATACTCAAATTTGGATCAATTTCTTTTGGATGATATTTTTCAAAAAGTTCTATATCTTTTTTAGCTACTTCTTCTCAAAGTAATCAATCTTTTCATCTTAAAACTGAAACTAAACTTGGAGTTCTTTTTCAATTTACAAAAGCTTTTGTTAAAGTATTATCAAAATCAGCTAAAAAATGAAGATTATCTAAACCTTCATTTTTTATATTATCTAAAACTAAATTATAATAATTTTTATCTGTAAATATATAATTATTTTTCATAAACTGGAAATTTATTACATAAATATAAAACATCTTCTTTTAGTTGTTTTAATTTATTTATTAATTCATTATCATTAAAAATTTCCATATTTGATTTATCTTCTATTTGTGAATTATACCCTTTTGCTTCTTGTAAAAATTTTATTGCTTTTGTAAAAATTAATGCAATTATTTTCATTTCTTCTTCTTTCATTCACCTTGTTGTAACAGCTGGAGTTCATACTCTAATACCTGATGGATCCATTGCTTTTCTTAAATCATAAGGAATCATATTTTTATTAGCTGATAATCAAACTAATTCTAATACTTTTTCTGCTTCTTTTCAAGTAACTCAAAAACTAGTAAATACATCTATTAAAAGTAAATGATTATCTGTCCCATTTGAAACTATTTTAAAACCATTTTTTATTAATTCTTGTCATAAAACTCTTGCATTTTTAATAACTTGACTTGCATACTCTTTAAATTCTGGTTCTAAAGCTTCTTTAAATGCAACTGCTTTTGCTGCAATTAAATTTTCATGTGGTCATCATTGAACTCATGGAAAAACTGCTCTAGCAATAGCTTTTTCATGTTCTTTTTTAGACATTATTATTGCTCATCTTGGTCCTCTTAAAGTCTTATGAGTAGTTGAAGTAACAACATCACAATAAGGAACTGGATTTTCTAATTGGCCCCCTGCAATTAATCAAGCAATATGAGCAATATCAGCCATTAAAATAGCTCATATTTTATCTGCTATACTTCTAAATCTTTTCCAGTCTAAATCTCTTGAATAAGCAGAAAATCCCGCAATAATCATTTTAGGTTTTTCATTTAAAGCTATTTTTTCAACTTCCTCCATATCAATTAATCCAGTTTCTTTATCAAGAGTATATGGAATTATATCATATAGAAGTCAAGAAAAATTTAATGGATGACCATGACTAAGATGCCCACCTTGATCTAAACTCATACCAAGTACTTTATCACCTGGTTTTAAAAAAGCCATATATACAGCTAAATTAGCAGGACTTCAAGAAAGAGGTTGAACATTTACATATTCACATCAAAAAATTTCCTTACATCTATCAATTGCTAAATTTTCTATTTTATCTATATATTCTTGTCATGCATAATATCTTTTTCCAGGATATCATTCAGAATATTTATTAGTTAGTATACTTCATGCTGCTTCAAGCACATCTAAACTAGCATAATTTTCAGATGCTATTAACTCTATTTCAGTTTCTTGTCTATTTTCTTCTAAATTGATTAAATCAAAAATAGCTATATCATTTTTTTCTAACATTCATACTATTTAAAAAATAAATTTATTTCTATATTAATATATATTAAAAAATTAAAAAAGCTAGATATACTAGCCTTTTTATGTTAAAATATTGTTTAAAAACTCAATAACTAAAATTATTTTTTATAAATCTATATTATTTATCATTTATATCTAATTTAGGTTTATATTCTTCATTTGTTTCTAAAAATTTATCAATACTTAATTTATATGCTCAATTAGTAATAAATGAATTTAATACTTCTTTAGCTACTTCTAATTGTCTATCATATGGTTTAAAATCTTTTTCTTTTCATTCTTCAGGAATAAAGTCTTCTTTTTTGAATTCAACAAATACATCAGGCACAATTCATTCTCAATCAATATTATTATCATTAGGTGTAAACCATTTTGCAACAGTAAGCTTTAACATACTTCAATCAGATAAATCAAAAGGTTTTTGTACAGATCCTTTACCATAAGATTTTACACCAATTAATATTGCTTTTTTATAATCTTTTAATGCTCAGGCAGTAATTTCAGAAGCTGATGCTGAATTTTCATTTATTAAAACAACTATTTTTCCTTTATATATATTTCAATCATTAATACTTGGATATGAAATATTAGAAAAAATATCTTTATATTTAGTAGTAACTAAATTATTATCCTTTTCAATAAAATCACTTAAAATTGATACCGCACTTTGTAAATAACCTCATCAATTGTCTCTTAAATCAATTATTAATCCTTTAGTATTCATATTTTCATATAATGCTTTTTTAAATTCTTTAGATGTATTTTCTCAAAACATATTAATTGATATATATCATATATTTCAATTATTGTATTTTTTTGTATCTATTGATGGAATTTTAATCTTATCTCTAATAACATTAATTTTTAAAATATTTTTTTCACCAACTCTCAATATTTCTAATAAAACATTTGTTCATGCTTTTCATTTAATTTTATCTACAGCTTCGTATAATCATAATCATTTTAATAATTCTCAATTAGCACTAATTATAATATCTCAAGTTTTAATTCCTGATTTTAAAGCAGGAGATCATTTTATAAGTCTTTCTATAGAAACTCATAATTCATTTTTTTCAACAACAGCACCAATTCATTCAAAATCTCAAGATAACATATTATTAAAATCCGTAGTTTCTTTTTTATTAAAAAATTCACTATGCTTATCTCATAATCAGTCTACTAATCATTTAATAGCTGAATCAACTAATTTTTCTTTATTAATTCATTCAGAATTATAATTATTGATTTTTATTATTTTATATACTTCCCAAAATTTAGTTAAATCTAAATCAGATTTACCTAAAATATTTGATATATTACTATTATTATCATTTTTTAACAATTCATATTTCACATTATCCCCTATATAAAAAGAAAATAGTATTCAAAATATAAAACTTGTTAAAAAGATAATAAAAAAAAGTAAAAAATTATTTTTATTTTTAACATTATTCATTTTCTTTGTATTTTTTTAATATTTAAATTAACATTTTTTAATATAAGATTTTAGAAAAAAAAGACAAGTCAATATAATTTTTTAATAAATGTTAAAAAAATGTTAATTTAAATATTCCTTTATTTTAAAGCATTATTATTCACTTTTAATAAACAAATAAATAAATAAATATTTGACTGCCCTATTTATAGCTAAAAAATGTTTTTAACATAGGCTATTAATACTAATAATATATATAAATAAAACAATTAAATATATAATACAAATAAAATGTTTAATAAATAAAATATAATTATTCAATTTTTGATTTATATAAATAAATATGTTAATATAAAAATATATAATAATTAATTTAATAAATTATGATTTTTGATTTTTTAAAAAAACAAAAAGAATTATCTAAAAAAAGAAAAATCATTGAAATAATGATACTTTCTTTAAATATACCAGATAAACAAAAAGAACTTTATTTAGAAGCTATTTTTATTTTATCTCAAGATTGATTAGATAAATTATATATTGATCTTTCTAAATTTGCACATGAATTAGAAGATGATGAATTAAATAATATTTGAAAGAATAATTTTTATCAAATTGCTTGAATGAAAAAAATAGAAGCAAAAGAAAAGCAAAAAGAATTAAATTCTTTTTCATTTTTAATTTCTAATTTATAAATATGAAAAATAATATTGAAACTACTAAATTGAAAAATAATTTAGATATTAAAAAATATGGAAAAGATAATATTGATTTTATAAATCAATATCCTGAAACAGAAAAAATAACTACACTTTTTAATTTAGAAGAAAATACTAATGATTTATCTACTATTAGAAATATTTTAGATAAAATTATAGTAATTGATGAATCAAATAAAAATTTAAATAAATTAAAAAATAAATTAGCTTAAAAATATTTAATTATGCAAAATTATAAATTATCAGTATCAAAAAAAGGTAAAAAATATACGATTGTTTTTAAAGCAGAAACAGAAAAAATTGCTAGACAAAAAGTACATGATGAATGATACTCTATTTTAAGTATTGAAATTTTAAATACAAAGGAAAAAATATGAAATACTTTTATATTTAAGGTTTTAACAGAAAATTGAGAAGAAAAAAAATGAAAACTAGTATGAGATGATTTATTTAAAGCGTATGTTAAATTAAGAAAAGATTTAGATTATGATGTTTTAGAATTATATAATGAAGAAGAAAAAGATAAATTAAATGATAATCAGAAATCAGTTATGATAACTGATTTAAAAGATGAATATGAATTAGTTTTTGCTAAGAAAAAAGCAAAAGTAGTAAAATTAGAAGAATTAGATGATTTACCTAAAGAAAAAAAATTAGATAATTTTTATTTAAAAAAAGAATTAGCTGAAACTTATAAATTAATAGATTTTATATTAGAAAAACTTGAAAAATTATTATCTTGAGAATTAGATATTATTTTAAAAAATGAACAAAAAGAAAAATTAAAAACTATATATAATTCAATTATAAAATTAAAAAAATCAACAAATATTGCTAAGTTGAAAATAATATGAGAATTAGCTTTAATTAAAATTTGAAAAATAGAACTTGATTCTCTTGAAGAAAAACAAGAGGAATGAAATAAAGAATTATTAAAAGAAACTAATATTCTTTTAAAAAAAATAGGTTCAAAAAAGTCATTTATAGAAAAAAATAAAGATATAAATTACTTATTTAAAAATTTTAAAAATAAAATAATATGATATTTTTCAATTTTTAAAAAACATAAGACAGAAGAAATAGATAAACAAACACATTCTTATGTTAAAAACATGCTTTTTTTAAAAAGGTATAATGAAAAATTACATGAAAATACTTTATTTATAATAAAAAATTTATTTAATCTTATTTTTAATAAAACATTAAGAGATGATACATTTATTAGAAGAAAAGTATTAAATCAAAATATATATTTATTAAAAGCTAAAGAAAAATGAGTAAATTACTCATATACATTTATAAAAAAGGGATTTAGTAATATAAAAAAAATATTATTTTGATTTATTAATAATATAAAAGAATATTTATTTGTTGTTATAATAATTTATATATTATTATTTATAACTTTATTAAATATAAATTATTATTTTGATTTATATAATGCTAATTATCAAGGTATATTTTATTTTATTATAACATTTATTGTATATATAATATTATATATCAGTAGGAATTTATTATTAATAGCTTTAAATTTTGTAATTTTATTTTTTATAGTTATATTTTGAGTAGTTAACTTTTAATCATTAAAAAGATGAAGTTTCTACTCTTTTTTATATCAATAGTTTTTTCTATTATATTTTATGTTTTTTATTGATTATCTATTTGAAAAGATATTTTTTGAAATAATATTACTAATTTAGTTAACTTAAATTCAATTAGTAATAATTTATTAATTGAAAGTTTTATATTTTTTTTAATAGGAATATTTTTTATATATTTTTTTTCATATTCATCTAAAAACAATAATTGATGAGTTAAAGATATTAATTTTGAAAAAACTAATATACTAAGTTATAAATATGAATTTTTATATTTTATATTTTATGTAATATTTATATATATATTATATTTTTTTAATTTTATATTTGATTATATAATATTAATTATAATAAGCTTATTTATTTTTTCTGATATATTATTTAATCATATATCAAATATTAAATATTTTAAAAAACAAATAACAAAAATAAGAGTATTTTGATTATTATTAAATTATCTATCTTCAATAATTTCAGTTATATATATATTAAATAACAATAATTCTTTGATAATAATATTAATATTGTTATTCAATATTGTTTTTAATTTATTAGTACATAAAAATTATACTAATTATATTTCACTACTTATATCTGCTTTATCAATAGGATTTTTATTTTACATTTTGTATTTTTGGTTATTTGGATTATATATATTATATATTTAAAATTATTTAATAAATAAAATTATGATTAAACTAAAAACAAAATTATCTGATATTAAATCTTCGAATTTAGTGCTATTAATAGAAAAAAATATAGATATAAAATTATTAGATTCATTAGAATTAGATAAAAAAATTATAAATAAAATAGAAAAAACTATTGATTGAGAAAAAAATGAAAAATTAACTTTTTTCTTATGAAATAAGGATTTTGAAAATTTAATTATTTTTTATTTTAATAAAAATAATGATAAAACATTAATTGAATTTTTATGAGAATGATTAGTTAAATTACCAAATAATTTAACATTATTAACAAATAATGACAAGAATATTGATGATTTAATAAGTACTAGCCTACTTTCTAGATATAAATTTAATAAATATAAATCAGAATATAAAGAAGATAATATAAATATAATTATTAACAAAAACACAGAAAAACTTGTTAAAAATAGGTTAGAAACTATAGATAATATAATATTAGCTAGAGATCTAGGAGAAACTCCTTCATCAGACTTATACCCTGAAGAATTTGCAAAAATAATTAAGAAAACTAAATTTAAAAATATAAAAGTTAAAATTTTAAATTCTAAGCAGATAGAAAAAAAATGATTACATCTACTTCATAATGTATGAAAATGAAGTTCTAAGAAGCCATTTATGGTTATATTAGAGAAGATTACAGATAAAAAATTACCAACTATTTGATTAGTTTGAAAAGGTATAACTTTTGATACATGATGAATTCAAGTAAAACCATGAGATCATATGTATGAAATGAAATGAGATATGTGTTGAGCAGCAAATGTTTTTGCTACAATGAAAGAATTAGATAAAAAAGATATAAATGTAAATATTGTTGCTTGTTTGGTTTTAGCAGAAAATCATATTTCAGGTGATTCATATAAACCATCAGATATTTTAAAATCATATAGTTGAAAAACAGTTGATATTATTCACACAGATGCTGAATGAAGATTAGTTTTAGCAGATTGAATAAGTTATATATCAAAAAATTATAAATTAGATAAAATTATATCTATGGCAACTTTAACTTGAGCTG
>JALSMB010000065.1 GCA_026988025.1 Candidatus Altimarinota bacterium
AAAACTATTAAGAGAACTTAATCTCTTAAGTTTACCTTTAAGTAACACAACATATCTCCTAAATCACCCTTTAAACACAAAAAAACACGAGTTTACTATAAAAGTATTCCCGTGTTTTTTCTTTAATATTTCTTTTAATCATCTCTACAATAAGCCAAACCTTGTAACTATAAGTACAAAAGTTAAACGATAATGTAGGAATGGAGGTGCCAAGCGGGCTCGAACCGCTGTATACGGTGTTGCAGACCGCTGTATAACCACTCTACCATGGCACCAATATTTAATGTATCAGGATTATAAAGAAAAAAAAAGTAATTTCAAATAGAAATTACTTTTTTTATTTTATTTACAAGTAAAAGTAGATAATAGATATTCATACTTAGATGTATCATTAACTGTAGTAGGAATAGCTAATGTTAGGAAATAAGCTTCTTTTCAATTACAAATATGTGCTGTTTGTAAAAATTTTAACCTAGGAGTATCTAAATTATACTTAGCATCAAATATATAAAGAACACTTAATTCTCAATCATTAAAAGTAATATCCTTAGACGATATCTTTGTATAATCAATATAATCAGTTTGAGCTCAAATATTATTAAGCATTGAAAAGTCTTTTGAAGTAGTGTATTTATTTAAATTATCTGAAAGAATCAAAAGATTATTTGAAAATCAATTAACAATATTTTTTGACATTACAACCATTTCAATCTTTCAAGATTTAACTTTAGGTAATATTTTATCTACTGATTCAATTATTTTCCAGTTTGAAGGTATTTCAATAGAGATATTATCAGTTTCAGTTTTTATTAAACCCACATCACTGTTAGAGGTAGTATCTGAACATCAAAATAAAAAAAGACTTAAACTTAATATTATAAATATTTTTTTAAACATAAAAGTATACTTTAAGAATATAATGTAATTAATTTAATTAATCAATTGAATCATCAATCTATAATTATTGGTAAACTCAAAAATCAAAATATTATTAATAAAATAATAAATATAATTATATTAAAATATTTTTTTTCATTATTGATTAATAATTTTTTAAATAAAAAATAAAAATAAAAAATTAACGAAATTAACAATAATATATATATAAATCCAAGCCATTCAATCAAAATATTAGAATAAAATCATGCTCAAACAAAATAAAAAATAACAAAAAATAAAAAAGAAACAAATACCAATATAAATCTAGATGCTTTATATCTTTCAATAATAATAGCTTTATCATCCAAAAATTTATCTTTTATATTTTTTTTAAATCCCATACTTGATTTTTTTTAATTTAAAATTATATTTAAACTTAATAAAGTTTAAAATATAATATTAATAAATGAGTTTAACACAAGAACAAATTGAAAAATTATCAAAAAATTTAAGTAAAATAAGTGTAGATAATGAAAAAATAGCTTGAGATGTGAATTGAATACTTAATTATATAGATTTATTAAATGAAGTTGATACAAGTTGAATTCAACCAACAATTTCAGTTGTAGAAGATAAATGATATTTAAGAGAAGATATAATAGAGGTGAAAGAAATAACAAGAAAAGAACTTTTAGCTTGCTCTAACCAAAAAATTATTGCAGATCAAATAGCTATAACAAATATAATGAAATAATTATGATAAAAGAACTTAAATTACTTAATTTTAGAAATTTTTCAGAATTGAAATTAGAATCATTAAATAAAGAAAATTTTATTATTTGAGAAAATTGAAAATGAAAAACTAATATTTTAGAAGCTATAAGTTTACTTTCAAATAATTCTATCACATGACTTAGTTTAGACGAACTAGTTAAAAAGTGAGAGGATTATTTTTTTATCGAATATAAAACAAATGAATGATCAAAAATATCTTTTTCATATATAAAAGAAACAAAGAAAAAAGTATTTATGTATAATAATAGTAAAATAACTAAAAAGAAATTTAATCAAATAACTAATAAATCAGTTATATTTTCTCCAATAATAATGAATATGATGTATTTATCTCCTAGTTTAAGAAGAGAATTTTTAGATACTATACTTAAAAATTCATTTGATAATTATGATAAATTATTAATAGATTATAAAAAGATTATTAAACATAGAAATAAAACATTAAAAAGTATTTATGAAAGTAAAGCTAATAAACAAGATTTAGTATTTTGGGATGAACAATTTATTATTAAAGCAAATGAAATATATAAATATAGATATAAAATCATAAATTTTCTAAAAGAAACAATTTCAACTACACTTGAATATTTTTCTTGAAAAATAACAAATATAGAATTAATTTATGAAACAAAAGTTACAGAGAAAAGTGTAGAAAAGAGTATTAAAAAATATTTAGAAAAAAATATAGAAAGAGATATAATCTTATGGAAAACACCTATTTGACCACATGTAGATGATTTTGATATTATTATAGATTGAAGGTCATTATCACATTTTGCATCAAGATGAGAAACAAAAAGTATAATTATATGGTTAAAATTATTAGAATGAATATTTATAGAAAAGATGACAAATAGAAAACCTATATTATTAATAGATGATTTACTAAGTGAATTGGATGAAAATCATAAAAATATGCTTATAAAAAAAATAGAATATTATCAAACATTTATTACATCTATTAATAAATTAGATAATAAAAATATAATTAAAATATAATTTTATAATTTGTAAAGCTTAAAAATAAAATTTTGTTTTAAAAAAGCCATTTTTCAGTAAAATAATTATATATTTTAACATCTATTTAACATAAAATATGAAAACCTCTAAAAAACTTATATTATCTTTTTTAGCTTCTAGTATTCTTTCTATATCATCAGTATTTGCTGCATGAATAGATCATTTCCAAGTTGATTTTACACCAAATACTGCTGAAGTTGGTGAAGCTATTGATTTGACAATAAAGGCTGTAGATAAAAACAATATAGTAATTAAAGATTATGATTGAACTATACTTATTTTTTCTGAAAGTGATCCCGAAGCAGAATTACCAAGTGCATTAGAAGAAAATACATATACATATACTCTTTCAGATGAATGAGTTATTAAATTTGAAAATGCTGTTAAATTTAAAAAATCATGAACTCAAAATATTAATATATATGATTTAAATGATGATACGGTATTTTGAATTGCTGAAGCAGAAATAACTGAAGCTACTGTAATTCAAAATGTTGATATAGAAATAGTTTCACCTGAAAACTGATTAACTATTTGAGAAAATAAAATATGAATTTCTTGAACTACTCAAAAAAATCATCAAGTTAAAATAATTTTAAATAAAGATAATGAAATAAAAACTACTAGTAATGCAGATTGAATATTTGAGGTAGATGTAACTGATTTAGTAGATTGAGATAATATATTAAAAGCACAAGTTATGGATGCTGATTGAAATATAATATGAGAATCAAAAGAAATAAGTATTAGAGTAGATATTGATAATTTAAATATAAAGAATATAAAAGTAACTCCTCAGTCTGTTGATCCAGAAAATAGTTTTGAAATAGAAATTGTTGCTAATCCAAAATTGAATTCAGTAGAAGTTATATTAAATGATGTAGTTACTAGTTTAGAAGAAATAAAAGATTGAGTCTATACAGCTAAAATGTATGCACCAAAAGATTCATGAACATATAAAATTGATGTTAAAATTACAGATGAATTAGGTCATGAAAAAACTGAAATTTGATCTTCAAGTATTACTGTTAATGAAATTCAACTAAAAGCAGCAGATGAAGAAGTAGTAACTGTTATAGAACCTGAAGTAATAAGTACAAGTACTTGAACAAATGATGCAAAAAAAGAATTAAAAATAAAATGACTAAAGTTAGTTGAATTAAAAACTAAATCTATACTAAGTTGGGATCCTGTAGAATGAGCAGATAGTTATAATATTTATAAAAAACTTGAGACTTGAAATCTAGAATTAATTACAAATGTTGAAAATACTACATTTGAAATTGTAATGTGAAATGAAAAAGAATCTTATGATTACTTTGCAGTTAAAGCCGTTGCTAAAACTGATAGTTGAACAATATATGAAGGTTCATTATCTGATGCAACAAAGATTAAAACGTGACCAGAAATATTAATACTATTTCTCCTTTCATTATTCATTTGATGATTAGTTTTAGTTATAAAACAAAAAAATGCATAAAAAAACTCTGATTAATCAGAGTTTTTTTATTTTTCAATTTTAATTCATATATTTTCTCTAGAACTAATAACCATTTGTGGAAATGGAATTTCAATTCAAGCTTGTTTAAATGCTAAATTAACTGTTTCAGTAACATTAGATTGTGAACTAAAATATCAATCTTTTGAATTAATCCAAAACCTTAATGATAAATTTATAGAACTATCAGCCATTTCAGTTATATAAACATCAGGGTGAGGTGCCTTAAGAACATTTGGAAATTTTTCTATAACTTGCATCATTATTTTTTTAGCTTTCAATATATCAGTATTATAATCAACTCATACATTTACATCAACTCTTCTCTTATCATTAGAGTGAAAATTTGAAATATCTTCTTCTAAAAATTTAACATTAGGAACATAAAATATTACTCCATCAAATTGTTCTATAGCAGTAAATAATGCATGAATTTGTCTAATTGTTCAGACTCTTCATCCAACTTCAACTACATCTCATAAATGATAAAATCATTGAGTAACCATAAGTATTCATGCAATGAAATTTGTTAAAAATATTTTTAAGGTAAAACCTATACCAAATCATAGACCTCACATAAAGATTCACATATCAATTCACAAAATAGTCAGAGTAATTGCAAATCATATAGATAAAATTGCTATATTAACAGTTCTTGATAATACTCATACTAATTCTTCCCTTCATTTTTCTTCTCATGCATAACTATTTTCTAAATAATTAGTCATTTTAGCAGTTGCAAATTTTGCTAAAGCTAATGTTCAAATAGCTGCAAGTCAAGCAAATACTATATTTAGAAGTAAATCTGTACTAAAAAAAGATAATATTATATTAGTATTTTGTTGTGATTTTTCTAACTCATTAGCTCAAACTGCTGCGAATGATAATTCAGAAAAAAAGATTATTCACAAAGTATAAATAAGTGAAAATATTTTAAATTGTCTCATAAATAAAAAGATATACGTTAAATTATATTTATAATATTAACATATATCTCTATATAGTGCAAATAATCAAAATTTTTTATTTTATAATTCTGAAATTATAATCATCAGGAACATATGTTCATTTTAAATGACTCATACATTTTATAACATTTTTATGCCAATTTTTAGTATCAGTAGCATAACAATATGTTCATTTTTCTTTACATGAACTTAATCATAAAACTTCTCTTCAAGCTCCAGACATTTCTCATACTGTTAAGTAATTTTTAAAATATTTATTATCCAAAGTATGTAAAATTAAATATATTCAGGCATTTGCAGTCTTAAGTGCTTTCCTATCTCATCTATCATTATTTCATACGTTTCATACATTATACTGACTAGCTAAATTTCTTCATAAAGTAGTCTCTGCTAATCAAATACACATTATAAATGAAGGGTCTATGTTTCAATCTAAAGACTCATCAACCCACATTTGCCAATTTCTAAAAGCAGGTGCAGCATAAGTATTTATTAAATATTTTTGTCTATCTATTTCTGTATCTCATATCAATTTAAATACTCTAGAATTAGATGTTTTCTTTTTAAAATCATATCATCTTCTATTTTTAAAATCTGAGTAAAATTTAAATTCATATTTATCAGGTATTTTTGTAAACTGAATATAAGATAAATCTAGAACACTAAAAGGATCAATATATTTTTTGTCTTTGAAAACTTCAAAATGTAAATGAGGTCATGTTGACATAAATCATGCTCATAAAGTTCAAAATTCTCATCAAGTCTGAGCAAATACTTCTCATTTTTTAACAAAATCAAATTCTTTAACTAATACATCACTAACGTGTCAGTAAACTGTCATATATCAATCAAAATGTTTAATAGCTATATATGCATAATCCTCTGAATCTGGTGGAGTTATATGAACAACATATCAGTCTGCAGGTGCTTTAATAGGAGTTCATTGAGGTGTAATTATATCAACTGCTTCATGAATTGAACCAAAATCTTTTTTATATTCAGGATCATGAAAATATGCACTTATTCATTTATTAGGTTGTATTGGCCAATCAAATTTTATATCATACTCTTTTCAAGATTTATTTAATTTTGATTCAGAATAAATCATTTTATTTATATTTAGACATTTTCATGACAAAGCTCTAGATTCTGCTGTATTCTTTGATACATCAACAAACTTACAATTATATTTTTTTAATATATCATTTCTTATAGCATTAAATCTAATTTTTTCTTTAAATGATTTTAATTGCAATTTTTTTTCAATTTCCAATTTATCATATATATATTTAGAATAATATGATTGTTTTCATTTAGATACTTCTAGGATTTTTTCTTTATATGCTTTTTTATCTGATAAAACTTTTTTTTCTATAATTCACATTTTTCTTAAAGTCTTTAAACTTCATTCTTGTTTAGTAAGTTTTACTTTTTTCATATATAAATCTGAAATAAATTTTCTATGATTATCAATAAGCTTTTTACCTGCTACTTGTATAATTCACTTAAAATATAAATCATTTAATAAATCTGCTATATTCTCTCAATTCAGTAAAATACTTTTAATATTATCTACTTTTTTATCATCATAAATAGTATTTCACTTTTTATAGATATAAATTAAATATTCTCTCATTATCTCAGTATTTTCTTTTATTTTCTTTTTTAATATTTCTATAGTTTGTCAATTTACCTCTATTTCTCTTTTAACAGCAATTACCCTTTTGTTAATATTATTAACTCTTTCTAAAGTATCTGATATATCATCATCCAATTGTTTAATTGATTTTTCTAAAGATGTAATTCTATCTAATGTTTCTAAACGTTTATCTTCTATTTTTTCTCTTTCTGTTTTAGCAGAATTTCATATATTATTATATAAATCAACCTTCTTTGAAATCTTAAATATATCTGTAAATTCATTTGTGAAATCACCTAAATTAGACTCAAACAATAAATCATATTGTTTCTTTTTAAAATTATCCAAAATAGCTCCTCTCTGAGAATCAGTAAGAGCATATGACCAACTAAATGGAAATATAATTAAAAGTAAAACGGAAAATGTATATATTTTTTTATTCAAAATTTATTTTTTAAATTCTAGTATAAAATCTCTAATAGTAGTAAGTATATATTTAAATTTATCTTTATCTTCTTCAAGTAAAGTAATTCTAAATCATTCATAGCTTGAATTAAATCAACTTAAAGGTACAGAACATATTCAAGTTTTTCATAACATATAATAACAAAATTTCTTATCAAATCTAGTACTTCAACTAATAGCTGTTTTAATTATTTTTATTATTTCATTATTATTAATTTTTGGTATAAAATCTTTATTTAAATTATCAATATTAAAAGCAATTGATAAATAGAATGCTCATTTAGGTTTTATAAGATTTATTTCTTTTAAGTCTCATAAATATTCTTCAGCCAAAATAGCTCTAGATTTATAATTTTCAATTCTTTTATTTAGTGAAATCTTATAATTTTCATTTTCATATATTTCAGGTAATACAAATTGAGGTAAAGTAGTTGAACATACTTCTAAAAGTTTTGAAGCTAAAATAGAAGAAATATATTTTTTAAAATTTTCATCTTTATCTTCATTATATACTTCGATCCAACCACACCTAGAACCAGGCCAAGGTAGATCTTTTGATATTCATTTCATAGAAATACCTGGTACATCTCAAATAATATCTGAAAGCAAAACTCTATCTTCATCATTATAAGTTAGTTTTTCATATATTTCATCAAAAATTAAAAACATATCATATCTTTTAGCTATAGATACAATAGATTCTAAAACTTGTTTTGAAAAAACTGCTCAGGTAGGATTATCTGGATTAACAACTAATATTCCTACAATATTTGGATTATATTTAACCTTATTTTCTAATTCTAGTAAATCAGGATTCCAATTATCATTTGGATTTAAAGAATAAGTAATATGGCTACTTCATGCATGGGATGCTTCAGCTGATGAGTGTGTAGAATAAGCAGGATTAGGTCATATTACTCTAGAATCAAAAGCTAAACTTTTATATACTTTATTTATAGCATCTCATAACCCATTAAAAAAAAGAATATTATCTTTTGTGATATTTGGAGTTTTTGATGCAATATACTCTCTTGCAGATTCTAGTCATCTTGTAGGACAATATCAATATACTTCATCTAATTCAGAAGCATTTTTAACTATTTCCTTCATCCATAATGGTATTTTTTCTCATTTAACAACTGGATCTCAAATATTTTCCCAAGAAATATTGATTCAAAAGTTTTCGATTTTTTTTGCTACCTCAACTATCTCTCTTATTTCATATGAAAGCTCTTTATGTCATATATGTAATAAATTTTTTCTCATAAATATTAATTATTGTCTAAATTTTGAATAAATAATTCTAAAAATGTAAATATTATTAAAAGTAATGTTCAAGTTAATAAAACTCATGCTCATATTCCATGAAAGAATATTGTTAAAGCTATTAAAAGTGATACAAAAAATCATTGCCTAAAACTAGATAAAACGTGATATAAATAAACCCTTCATCTATAATAAATTTTTTTTATAAAATAAAAAATAATTGATAATATAGATGATAAACCTAAAATAAAAGTAAAAACTATAGATGTGATAGCAAAAACTTTATATTGATAAGGGTCAAGATAATTAAAAATTAATATAAATGTAATTAAGCTAAATAAAAACATTATAAAAATAATTAACAAAAGTAGTCTTTTCTTCATATAAATAAGAAAATTATATAAATATTATTACTATAAAATATACTCAAAATACAAAAAAATTAAAGTTTTTTAATAAAAAAACAAAAATTTTGTAAATATATTATTTATATGTTAAAGTAATATAAATAATATTTAAAAACAACTATGCAAAAGGAAGCAATTATAACAAGAAACTATCTTACTGAGAGCTCTACTGTAGATGAAATATTTGAATGAATCAATAAAGAAAATTTTAATTCTGAAGAATTAAAACAATTTATTCAAAATAATATTGATTTTTTCTCATCTAAAAATTTTAGACAAAAATTAATAGATAAGTGAGCAGAATGAAAAAATAAAAATGATATGATAATGATTATCTTTTTAATTACTTTTATTGATAATATAAATTATAATCTAGATGTAAATCAAAATATATTAAATGAATTAAATAAGACAAAATCAAGAGTTGATGAAATTGTTAAATTAAATGAAGAACAAAAAAAAGTTATTTCATTATATATAAAAAAAGATATTCAAAGGAAAAAATTAGAAGAAGAAATATCTATATACAAAGAAATAACAAAAAAACAATCTAATAACTTAAAAGAAAATATTTGAACTATAGAACTACTTGAAAGTACAATTGAAAAACATAAAAAATTATGATTACAATTAAACTCACTAATAAAAGAAGCTAAAGAGGTTTGAATATTTATTGAAGTAGCAAATAGTAAGTGAGAATTAAGAATAAATACTCTTGCCATAAGTGCAATTGAAAAACAATCTATACATATACCATCAGAAAGAACTTCTGCAACACTAAATGAAACAGAAAATAAATGAACTATTATAAAAGCTTGAGATTATAGAAATATTGAAGAATTTAAATTTAAAGAAATAGTAGATGAAAATACACCTGAAGAATTAGAAGAATTTTCTGATCCTATTAGTGTAAAACTAATACTAGATAGAGTCTCAGAATTAGAAATAAGCGAATCTACAAACGAAGAAGAAATAAAAACATTGAGAAATGAATTAAATAAAGAAAAAAAGAGTAGAAAAAAAATCGAAAAATTAAAAAAATCTCAAGAAACTGAAATAAATGAATTAAGGGAAAGACTTAATAAACAAGAAGCATTATTATTAAAACATAGGATTAAAACTTCATGATTAACAATTGCTGATGACAAAAAAGACTAATTAAAATTAGTCTTTTTTTATTAATCACATGAATTTTTAGATTCCATACACTTGTCCCAATCTATCTTTTGACTATCGTAATAAAAAATTGGTATAACAATAAGTGTCAAAATACTACTTACAAGTAATCACCATATAATTGTCCAAGCCAAACCAGACCAAACTGGATCTCACACAATAGTAGCAGCTCAGAAAACTGTTGTAAGCGATGTTAAAATAATAGGAGCAAATCTTACATATCAAGCTTTTAATAATGCATCTTCAATAGTAAGTCAATTTTTCTTAAGTACATTTATATAATCAATAAGTATAATTGCATTTCAAACAACTATTCATCAAAGTGCAATTATTCAAATCATACTTGTAGCTGAAAAATATTCATTTTTAAATAAATATAGCAATGTAAATCAAGGAAAAACTCAATAAAATGATAGTAAAAATGTAATCATTATTATTCAAGCAACACCAAAACTAGCAAATTGTCATACTAATAAAAAGTATATAGCAAGTAAGCTAAGTCACATTGCAAGTCATAAATCTCTAAAAGTATCCATAGTTAATTCCCATTCTCATCACCATTGCAGTACATATTTTTTTCAATCTTTTAATCAAACATATTCTATTTGATAAGGAGACCATGATTCTACTTCATAATCATCTCACAAAAACTTATCATCCATTAATATTCAAAATAATTTTATAACTGGATATATTAAACTATTATCTCCCATTTCTCAATAAATATAATTTGTTTTTTCCCTCTTATCCGTATTAATTTCAGGTGACACAAAAGTATACTCTATTTTTGAAATACTATCCAAAAATATTTTTTTACCTTGTTTATTTGTAAATGATATTTTATTTAAAAGTTCTATTGAATTATTTTGATTATTTTTAACTCATAAAACTAAATTTGTTGGTTCTCTTGAATTATCATTTGAAATTAAATTTATTCACATTCAATTAATAGCTATTCAAAGTGTATAAGCTACTTGTTCACTTGTTAATCAAGCTCTTGAAATAGATTCTTTATCTAATTTTATATTTAATTTTCTATATGTAGTGGATAATGAATTTCATAAATCTACTAACTCTTGTTCTTTTGATATTTTTTTAATCTCGTCTTCTACCTTCTTTGTAAATAATTCTTCATTTTGGGTACTAGCATCGGTTTTAATTTTAGCAAGAAATGTAGCTCTAACTGGTGGACCAGGTGGATCTTCTAATAATCTTACTTGTAAATCTGGATATTTTTCTAAAATATATTTTCTGAAATATGGCCTTATTTTTAAGGTATATTCTTCTGAAAAAATCCTATTTGAATTATATTTATCTTCATATTCACTTGGTGATAATAAATTTATTCTTGCTGATAATTGATTTTCTCAAATTCTAGACAATCATCATCTAAATAAATTTGCAAAATCTCACATAAATGCTTGACCAATTGTTACAGAAGTCTCTTTAACTAAATTTAAATCATCAGGAATATTTTTATTATTTTGATTAAAAAATAATAAAATATCATTTTTAACATTATTCATTTTTTCTACACCCCATCATCTTGGAGCATCTATCCATAAATATATTTGATTTTGGTTAGATTTTGGTAACATTCTAGCTTTAAATATTCCTGCATAAATAGGTCAAACTATTATTATAATTAAAGCTAACCAAAAAACTAATCTGAACCTTTTTCTTTTCTTTTTACTTATATCATTATTATTTAAATATTTTTTCATAAAATCTAAATAAATTTTTCTAATATCAAATTTATTTTCTTTTTCATCTTCTATTTTTTTATCTTTTTCTTCTATATTTTTAGCTCATAAAAAACTAAGCCATGGATTTATAGTAAAAGCTATTGCTAATGAAATTAAAAGTGCCATTATAGCAAATTGTGGTATTGGTCACATATATTCTCACATCATTCATCAAACCGCAAACATAGCAGCAAAAGCAAATAACCTAGAAACAGTTGAAAGTATAACTCAAACTCATACTTCTTGAGTTCAGTCTAAAACAGCTTCTAATTTTGTTTTTCAAGTATGAACTCTATCACTTAAATGTCTTGATATATTTTCAACAACAACAGTAGAATTATCAACTAACATTCAAAGTACTAATATTAATGCAAAAAGTGTGATTTTGTTAATATTTTCTCACATCATATATGCAAGCAAAAAAACTAATCATAAAGTCAACGGAATAGAAACTGCTGTATTAAAAGCATCTTTTCTACCTAAATATAAAGCTAAAACAATAAAAACTATTATTACAGATTGGACTAAATTAATTAATAGCATATTAGTAGCATTTCTAGCTGTATCTCATTCATTTTGAATAATATCTAAATTAATATTTTTAGGTAACTCTTTTTTAATATCTACAATTCTTTTAATAACATCATCAGTTAAAAATACTGCATTAGTTCAACTGGCTTTTCAAACTCATAAAAATACAGCTTCTTTATTATTATAAGAAGATATTTTATGTATTTTTTTAATACCAACTTTTATATCAGAAATATCTTCTAAATAAAGAGTGTTTCATCAAATATTTGATATAACAATTTTTTTAATGTCTTCTATATTTTTTACTTTAGCTTCAACTCATACAAATATTTTATCTCAAAATGCATTATCAATATTTCAAGATGGTAAATTTAGATTATTCTTTTTTAAAACATCATATACTTGCATTATATCAGTATTTCTAGATTCTATTTTTTCTATATCTAGGTTAATAATAATATCACTTTTATATCATCAAACTATATCAATAGTTGTTAGATTTTTAATAGTTTTTAATTTATTTTTTATAATTGTAGCAATAGAACGTAAATAAATATACTTTTGTTCATCGTTTAATTCAATTCAATTATAACTAATAGCATAAGTAATCTGAGGAAGTGTTTCTGGATCAATAGTTGTAACAATAGGGTTTCAAACACCAAGTGGTTTTAAATCCATATTTTCTTGAAGTTTTTGTTGAAGTCTAATTTTTGCTTTTTCTGCATCTTGTCATACCTTAAATTTTACCATTGCAGCTCAATAATTATCTCAAGCAGTTCAATACACTTCATCTATTCATTCAAGTTCCATTATTTTATTCTCAAGTGGAGAAATAATATATCTTGAAACTTCTTTACTAGATAATCAATTAGCAGGTACAAATATACTAAAAGCAGGTACAACTATAGTTGGATTATATTGTTTTGGTATCAAAAAATAGCTTCAAATTCATGAAAGTAATGTTACCATAACCAAAACTATAGTAAGTTTTGAGTTCTCTATAAAAAATTTTGCTATTTTTGCAAACATAATTTAAATTAATTATTAATTATTTTAAAACCTGACCATCATATAAATTTTCTTTTCATTTAACAATAATAACATCTCAAATATCAAGTCAATTTACTACAGAATAATTATCATTTTGTTTTAATATTTCTATATTTTTAAATTTTATAATTCAATCATTTAATACATAAACTCATGGAATCATAAAATGAGAAATAATTGCATCATTTGTAATAAGTTTTTCTTTTTTTAAGGAATTATTATTGAATACTACTCTTGTAAAACTTCAAATAGAAATACCATTATTTTCTGAAATAGTAATTTCAATTCAAACTTTTTTTGTTATAATATCTTTTGATAAATTTATATTTGAAATATATCAATGTACTTGTTTAGAAGTTCAATCAATATTTAATAAAACTCAATCATTCAATTTAAGTCATTTAGCTACTTCTTCAGATATATTTACATCAATAACTAATTTATCAGTATTTGAAACAGTTAGAAGTGACATTCATCATCATACAACTAGTCATACTTCTACCATTTTTTTTGTAATAATTCATGTTATTGGTGAAAATATTTTTCAACTATTTATCATAACTCATGCCGAATCTAATTGTCATCTTGCTTCATCTATTTTTGCATCAATTTCAGATAATTTTGATTGTTTTTGTTTTTTTAATGATTCTAATCAAGCTAATATTTCATCTAATTGTTTATCACTAACATTTGATTTTGTCTGTACTTCATTAACTTGTCATTTTGACATCTCAGTATATTGAATCAATGTATCTTCAGCTAATTTAACTTGTTTTTCAAGTAAATCAATTTGCATATTATAAGTATTATTAAAATCTGCTAGATTTTGTCTAGATCACTTTAATCATAAAACATAATCTCAAGATACTGTTAATAAACTAGCTTCAACATTTGATCAAAAAGTAGAAATCTGATTTTTATAAGAATTAATAGTTGTAGCTGGAAAATAAACATTATCAATAGATGCATCTAAAACATCATATGTAATTGATAGTAAAGATTTTATTTCTTCTGCTGTTTTTTCTCATTTTTTTAAAGCTATAAATATCACATCATTACTAGGATTTTTTCAATCTATATTTTCATCATAATATTTTTTATAATCTAGATATACTAAATTTACTACTCTAAATTTTTGTTTTGATTCATTATATAATCAAGTATTTTTTGCAGCTAAATAAGTTTCAAAACTATCATTTTTATGTTTATTTTCTTCTGTAACTCATAGTAATTCATCAACAAATTTTACAATATTTGTATCTAAAATAACTGATCAAACAATAGCATCTTTCATATTATCATAAATATGCGTTTTTTTAGTTTCCAAAACTGATTTTGTATGTTCTAAATTAGCATTAGCAGTTTCTACTCAAGTTTTAGCCGTATTTAATTGAGCATCTGTTATTTTTTTTGTATCACTTAATCAAGTAGCTAATCATTTTTTTCATAATTTTACTTGTTCCACTTTGGCTTCCATAGATTTAATTTGTTCATCAAACATCAATCTAGTATCATTTTTCATTGAAATTAAAGTATTTATTATATTTCAAGCTGATGAATATCAAACCTTTGCTTCACTTCAATCTAATTTAAGTAATAATTGTCATTTATTAACTTTATCTCATTCTTTCACATATATATTAGTAACTTTTCCACCTACTTTTGTAGCTAAATTAACCATTTTATCTCATTTAATATATCAAACATATGAATTATTAGTATCAATAGTTCCACTGAATACAGTTCAAGTACTATAATATATAGTATTTTCAGTTTTCTTATCAACTCAACAAGAAGATAAAAATCATAACCCTAATAAAAATATTAACATATATATTTTTTTCATTTTTTTTATTTTTAAATTATATAATTATTTTTCAAATATAGTTTTCAAAGATTCGATTATTTCTAATATTTTATTATCAGAAACTTTATAAAAAACTTCTTTTCAATTTTTTTTTGATTCTACTATTCCCTCCAACTTCATTTTTCATAAGTATTGAGAAATTTGTGATTGAGAAATTGTTGAACAACTCATTAATTCAGATACGTTTTTTTCTTCATTTCACAAAAAACATAAAATTGCTAGCTTATCCTTATTAGAAAAGTTCTTCATAATAAGTGAAATCCTATCTGCTTTATGTATTATATTTTTCATATAAATATATTAATAAATTATAATATGTTAATATAATATGCAATAAAATAAAAAAGCAAGTTAATTTGCTTTTTTATTTTATAATATATTTATATTAATTTATTTCTAACTCTTATCTTTTCTATTTTTTCACATTTCATATCAGATCAAATTTCAAAAATAACTCAATTTACAACATAATTTTTATCTAAACACTGTTCTATTTTCCCCTTATTTAATCATGTTAAAAATCTTTTTTCAACTGATTTATAATCTGCTCAAATAACTGAATATAAAGGTCAATTCATTCAAACATCAGATAATATTCAAGTTCAATTTGGTAATATCAATTCATCATTTGTTTGGATATGTGTATGTGTTCCAAATAATGCACTTATTTTACCATCTAAATGAAATCATAAACCATATCATTCTGCTGTTGCTTCTTTATGAAAATCAACAATAATTCAATCTAATTTTTCTCATTTTAATTCTTCTAATATATCATCTGCAACTTCAAATGGGTTATTAACTTTTTTATTCATAAACACCTCACCTATCAAATGAATAACTAATAATCTTTTTCAATTTTTTTCCACAATTTTATAACCTTTTCAAGGAATTTTATAATCTTTATGTTCATAAAAATTTGCTCCTCTAATAACTTTTGAATTTGTTTCATTTAAATAATCTTCTATTTTTGATATATTATCAAAAACATGATCTCAAGTAGTCATTACATCAACACCTAAATCAGAAATCTCTCTAGCATGTTTTTCTATAGCTCACCTACCAGACGTAGCATTTTCAATATTTACTATTATAAAATCAGGTTTATGTTTTTCTCTCAATATAGGTAATTCTTTAGCCAATGCAGCTCTTCAAATTCTACCAAATACATCTCAAAATACTAATACTTTCATTCTTTTTTCTAATAATTATTATAAACTTTATTTTAATTCTCTTTTATAAAATGATGTAAAAATCATAATCAATATTCCATATATAAAAACAAAAGTTCAAAGTGAAAATAAAATATTAAATACACTAATACTTGTTCAATTACTTATTAATAAAAATCAAATATATTTTAATGGTAACATTAATATAAAAACTATACTTAACAATGCTATAAGTTTAAAAAATTTTAAATATCATTTAGTTAAATGAAAAGATTCTTTTATATATTTGAATACACTTTTTCATTCTTCATTTTCTTCAGAAAGAATAAAATACGAAAAAATAATCCTAAAAAATAAATAAATTAATAATAATATAGAAAAAATTAAAAATATAAAACTTAATATTGTAAAATAATTATTACTTCATCAAGATACTAATATATTTAAATCAGATATATTACCAGAAAATAAAACAAGAATTCATGTTAAAATTAAAAATATAATAGCTGGTATAACTAATATTAATAAATTTAATAATGTTAGATTAAAAAATTTAATAATCTTTTTTAAATTGAAAAAATCTAATCATTTGAAAGATATTTTTTCTCAATTTAAATATCAATTTGATAATTTAATCAAAAGAAAACTTGAATAAAATAATGAAAAGATAAAAAATAAACCTCAAACTAAAAATAATATATTTGTAAAATCTAATGTAAGTGATAAAACAATAATATAAGCTAATGATTTATATAAATATACTAAATTTATTATAAATGAGTCAAAAGTATTAATAGATATTCATGCTAATAAATTTCTATAAATATCTAAAAAAGATACTTCTCATAATATTTTGTAAATAAGAAAGAATGGAAAAGATAATGCTAATCATAATAAAATTCATCCCAAATATATAACAATTTTTTTCAAATTCCAATGAATTAAAGATTTAAATAATAAAAATAAATCTGAAAACATATTCAAAATGAAATTGTTCTTTTCTTCTTTTTTTCATTTTAACACTTTTTGTACAAGTTTAGCTATCATTTTTTTTAATTATTATAAGTAATAAATTTAATAATATGATAAGTGAAAACAGTAAATTTGCAATATAAAGTGAAAAATATAAAATACAATTAAAAGATAGTAAATATAAAAATCAATTACAAATAAAATAATGAAAAAACATGAAATTATATTCTGAGTAATAAAAGTACCATTAGATTTTATAATAATCTTTATATCTTTTTTTATTGCAAAACAAATTAGGTTAATAACAGACTTAATACCTAATATTAATCTTCCTATAAAAACAATTGAAAATGATGCTTTAATTAATTTTGCATTACTTGGTTCGTTCTTATATATATTAATTTTAGCTCTTCATTCATTATATTTCATAAAAATAACATCATCAAAAATAAAAGAATTTTTATGAATACTTAGATATTCAATATATTGGTTATTATTTTTCTTTGTAATAATATTTTTATGAAAATGAATAATATATGAGGTAGAAATACCTAGATTAATTGTCTTATTTACTTTTATTATATGAACTATATTAGTTATTTTTGAAAGAATAATATTAAATAATATAGAATATTATTTATTAAAAAAATGAATATTATCAAAGAAAAAAATACTTATTATTACAAATAAAGATAAAAAAAGTATTTCAGAAATATTAAATGATATTAAAAAATCCAAAGTATATAAAATAATATGATATTCAAATAAAAAAGATATAAACATAAAATGATTAAGGTTTATATGATCAGTAGATAAAATACAGCAATTATTTGAAAATAAAAAATGTGATGAAGTATTATATATTGATAGTGATTATACAAAAAAAGAATTATTTATATTATGGGAATTAACAAGAATTTTTTGAATAAGGTATAGATATATTACAAATTCATTTGATATAACCAAAACAAATACAACTCTATCTTTAATAAATAATATACCAGTAATAGAAATAAAAAATACTCCTTTAGATAATTGGTGAAAAGTTAGTAAAAGAATATTTGATTTAATAATGTGAATTCTATGACTAATATTATTATTTCCTATTTTTCTTATCACTTCTATCTTAATAAAAATAGAAGATCCTAGCTGACCAATAATATATAAAAATAGAAGAATATGACAAAATTGAAAGGAATTCAATTTATATAAATTTAGATATATGAAATGGAAATTTTGTATAAAAGATGCTTATAATAAAAAGTGAAATCATAATGAAGCACTGAAGTATGAAGAAAAACTTATTAAAAATAAAAGTACAAGAAATTGACCATTATATAAAATAAAAAATGATCCTAGAAAAACAAAAATTTGAAATTTTATAGAAAAATATTCAATAGATGAATTACCTCAATTTTTCAATCTAATAATATGAAATATGAGTTTAGTATGACCGAGACCTCATCAACCTAGAGAAGTAAATAAATATTCTTTAGATCAAAAGAGATTATTAACTATTAAACCATGAATTACTTGAATGGCTCAAGTAAATTGAAGAGAATCTAATGATTTCAATAAAGAATCATGACTAGATATATTTTATATAGAAAACTGGAATATATTATTAGATTTGAAAATTATACTAAAAACTTTTTCTGTAATATTTTGAAGAAAATAAAAATACAATATAAAATTTATTTATATTGTATTTTTATTTTAAATATTTAATTTCAATCTCTCTTTCATCATCTATTAATGTTTTAGTTAAATTAATTTCTATATCTGGAGTATAATACTTTTCTATTAATTCAGGCCATTCTACAATAATAACTCAATCATTATTATCTAAAATATCTTCAGCTCAAATAGCAAAAAATTCATCATAACTATTTAATCTATATAAATCAAAATGATAAATGTCATTATATTTATTATAATAAGTATATGTTGGTGATGTAACTTCAAACTCATTATTCAAAATATCATTGATAATATATTTTGAAATTGTTGTTTTTCAAGCTCATAAATCTCATTTTAAAAAGATTATAGTTGGCTTATTAATCTGAATTTTAATAGTATTTAGATTATTTATAGAATATTTTATCTTCATAACAAGTAAAAAGTAAGTATAAAATTTGCTTAAATAGTTTTTATAAGATATAATTTATTTATACATTATATAACTTAATAAAAAGAATTTTATGGAAACTTTAATAGAAGTAAACAAAAAAGACGTAAATGGTATATTTATTTTTGCATTTAATGGTGAATTAGATGAGACAAATGCAGATAAAACCTTTAAAAGTATTTATGATCAAATCGGAGATTTTGATTGAAAAAATATTATTTTTAACTTAGCTGGTTTAAAATATTTAAATTCAAAATCAATTGGTTATATTGCTGATGTTTTCTCTAACATTGAAGATGCAGATGGTAAAATGGTAATTTCTAACTGTTCTGATTGAGTTAAAGATATACTAGAATTAGTTGGTATTACAACTATAATCCCAACAGTTGATACAGAAGAAGAAGCTATTAAATCAATTTAATAATAGAAGAAAAGAGATAATTTAAAATTATCTCTTTTTTATTTAACTATTTTTTTTAATTTAATTTCAAATTCTCATAAACTAAAGTCATTTGCTCTATTTTCGCAGTCTTTTTTCATTGATAAGCATAATTCTGGAGTTAAATAATTAATTCATTTAATTATTTCATCAATATCTCATCATTTAGGAATAAGTATTCAAGTTTTTTTATCAATAATTGTCTCTTTAAGTCATCATTCATTTACTCATAATACAGGTTTTCAAGCAGACATACTCTCAACTGGACTCATTCAAAAATCTTCATCAACTGGTATATAAATTGTAGCTATACAACTCCCTACATAATCTGTAAATCATACATTTCAAGCTAAAGTAATAAACTCTATATTAGAATATCAACTTGCAGATGCAAAAATTTTAATACGAGATGGATCATTTTCTCAATATATTACAACTAATTTTTTATCAGGCATTTTTTTAAAAGCTTCAACAACCTTATCTACCCTTTTAGCATCTGATAATCTAGCAAATGATAAATAATAATTCCCTTGTTTCTTAAACTTAAATTCATTTAAATTTACAGGTGGATATAAAACTATTGAATCAAGTCATAAAAAATCTTTAATTCTTTTTTTTGTATTTTCTGAATTAGTAAGTATTAAGTCTATTTTTGATATATCTGACTCATACATTTTCTTAAAAAAATACGATAAAATATTAAAAACAGGTCTTAATAGAAAAGGAACTTTCTCTAGATAAGAATATCTCAAATCATATAAATATCTAGGTGGAGTATGACAATAATATATTTTCTTAGTGTTTTTAGAACAATTTTTAACTGCACTTAAACTATCTCAAGAGAATATAACCGTATCGTAATCTTTTAAAAATCTAGTATTAAAAAGAAAAGCCCATTTAAGTTTTATATGCCTAAATCATTTTCTAAAAATCTCACTAGAAACAGATATCATTCTTCATTTAAATCATTCTTTTCTTAAATCAAAACTTCAATTACTAAAAAATCATGATGCTAAATCTGCATTTAAAGCTTTAGCCATCATTAAAATTAATCTTTCTCATCATCATTTATACAAGAAGGTATCATGTAATATTATAGTTTTATTATTTTTCATTTAAATTATACTTTTTAATTCATTAATTAAATTTAAAGCTTCAATAGGTGTTAAATTATTTATATTAATATTCTTTATTTTTTGTGTAAGTTTATTATTACAAAAATCATTTTTCTCAACTAAATCAATTTCAGAATTAATAGTTCATAACAACATTTGTTTTCAAGAAATCTTGTTATGTTCTAATTCTAATATTTGTAGCATCTTCTTAGCTTCTAAAATAGTATTTCTAGAAAGTCATGCAATTTTAGCAACTTCAAGTCAAAATGATTTTTTAATTCATCAAGGAATAATTTTTCTTAAAAATACTAAATTTTCCTCATTTTCTCAAACAGCTACAGAAAAATTAGAAACTCATTTTAACTGTTTTGATTTATCTATTAATTCATGATAATGAGTTGCAAATAATGTTTTAGCTTTTATATTATCATGATTTTCTTTTAAAATAGCCCGAGCTAAACTCATTCAATCATAAGTAGATGTTCATCTTCACACCTCATCTATGATAACAAAAGAGTTTTTAGTAGAATTATTTAAAATATTTGCAACTTCTTGCATCTCAACCATAAATGTAGATTGTCCTAGAAATAAATTATCAGATGCTCATATTCTTGAAAATATTTTATCAGTAATAGGTATTTTAGCAATATTAGCAGGTACAAAACTTCAAATATGTGTCATTAATACAATTAAAGCATTTTGTCTTAGAAAAGTAGATTTTCATCACATATTAGGTCATGTAATAATATGAATATAATCCTTATTATTTAAATCTAGATCATTACTAATAAAATCTCTTTCACTTAATTCAATAATTGGATGCCTTCATCAAATTATACTTAAAGAATTATCTTTAGTAACAACTGGTTTAGTATAATTTCAAGAATATGCTATTTCTGACAAACTAGATTCAAAATCTATAAATGCTATTTTATCACTTATAGATTGTATTTCACTGAAACTGTCCAATATTTGTTCTCTTATTTCTAAAAATAATTCATATTCTCTTTCAGCTTTTTTTCATTCAGCAGATAATATATTTTCCTCAAATTCTTTCAATGGTGGTGTTATATATCTAGAAGCATTAACTAACGTTTGCTTATGAATAAATAAATCTGGTATTTTTGAAATTTGACTTTTAGGTATTTCTATAAAATATCATGAAGCATTTGTATATTTAATTTTTAATGAACTTATTCAATATGTTTCTGATAACTCTCTCTGATAGTTAACTAACCATTCATTAGAATTATTAATTAATCAATTTAAATAATCAACCTTTTCATCAAATCAATTAGAAATAATTCATCATCACATAATATTTCACTCTGCATCTTCTTTTATAGAATCATTAATTAAATTTATAATATTTTTTATATTTTCCACTAGATACAATTTAAGCTAATAATATATAAAGACATTCTAACTAATAGCATTTTTTTGTAAAGTAATATTGTAATTTAAGAGATTTTAGATATTCTAATTAAAATATAAAAACTAACTTTTTTAGTATAAAAATGATAAAAATTAATAAAAAAGATTCAATAATAGATATAATTATAAAAATAGATAATTGTAAGAATAAAGAAATAGTTCTTGATTTCCCATTCTGACATCCAATTATACATAATTATATATCACTAAAAATATTAAAAGCCAAAGCAAAAAAGAAAAATATAATAATAATAACAAATGATAAAACTGCTAGAAAAATTGGTAGTAAACTTTGAATAAAATATTCAAAAATAGGTGATACAGATTTATTAGAATACAATTATACAAAATTAGAATATACAAAATATATTATAAAACGTTATTTTATCGAATTAACTCAAATTTTTTCAGATAAAACAAATAATATCACATTTGAATATCAAAAAAAATATTTATTAAAAAATTGAAAAATCTGATATTTTTTAATTTGATTAATTAGCATCGTACTTTTATTTTTCTTTATATTTTATTTTGCAGTAAATAAAACATATATATATATTACTCCAGAAATAAATATAAAAACAAAAGCTGAAAATTTTATTTTTAAAGAAGTATGAAGTGATGAATTAGTAGATAATAATATAATTAGATTAAATAAAATATCTAAATTAATATATTTAACTAATACATTTTGAACAAGTTGAGTAAATGAAAAAAGCTTAAAAAGAAGTAAATGAACAGTTACATTTTTTAATGAGTTGAACGAACCAGTTGATTTATTACAAAATACTAGATTAATAACAAAAGATTGAATTATATTTAGAAGTGATACTAGTATAAGAATACCTCCATCTACATATTCATCAACATGAATTATTATTCCATGAAAAGTTAATATACCAGTAACATCTACAATTAAAAATATCAATTGAAAAGTAGTTTGAAACAAATCAAATATCGGTGACTGAATAAAATTAACTATACCTTGATTAAAAAATAATAAAGATAAAATATATGCATATACTTTATGAGAAATAAAGTGAGCAAATAATAAATACGTAAAACAATTAACTAAAGACGATTTAAAAAATGCAGAAAATATACTTGAAACAAAATTAAAACAAAAAGCACTAAATGAATTAAAAAAACAAATAACAGATAATAATAAAAAAAATAATATTATAGAAGAACTATTATGAATAGATTGAGTACTTCAATATAGTGATTTCAAAATAATATGAGAAAAAAAATTAACAATTTGAGAAAAATTATCTGAATTTGAATTAGCATGAACAATAAAAATTAGTAGTTATAGTTATAATACAAAAAAAGTATTAAATCAATTATCTACCACTATTCAGTCAACTTTACTAAAAGACGTAGAAACATTTTTATTTATTAATGAAAACTCTCTTAGAATTTCAAATATCATATACAAAGAAAAAAGACCATTTAAAATAAAAGCTACAGCTGAAGTAGAAGCGTTTTTTTCACATAATTTTTTAACAAAGAAAAATAATTATACAGACAAGCTAAAAAGTATTATATCATGATTACCAAAAGAAAAAGCATTAAAAGTATTAATTAATAATTCTAAAATAAGTGATGTTTATATAGAAATAAGACCATTTTTTATAAAAACAATCTCCAAAATTTCTGATAATATAATAATAAAAGTTGTAAATAAATAAAAAAATAAAGATTTATAAAATCTTTATTTTTTTATTTAACTTCTATTTCATTTATATCATCCTCTTGAACTAGAACTTCTAGATGAACCTCATCTTGAATTTCAACCTCTGTATCATCCTCCTGAGCCTCATCTTGAAGATCAACCTCTATATCATCCTCTTGAACCACCTCTTGAACCTCCACCATCTTTAGATTTTGCTTCAACTATAAGTGGTTTTCTTGGATTTTCATCTTTAAAATGCCTTAAAATAATATCAGCATCTGCATCTTTAACATTAATAAAAGAAAATTCTCTCATAATATCAATATTACCAACATCACCCATTTTTGTATTAGTAGATTTTTCAATAAATCTAATTAATTCACCTGGATTCATTCCATCTAAATTACCTCTTGCTACAAATAGTCTTCTTTCTCACTCAACACCTGATTGACCTCTTCTTTCTCTACCTACTTCTCTAGAATCACCACCAAAACTTTCTTCTTTTAAATCAGAATAATGAGTAGTTGAGAATTCTTTACCGTAACCTTCTTTTAAAATTGCAGCTAATACTTCAGCAGGATTTTCAGATAATTCTAATAAATCTTTAGCTAAATCTATATAATGTAAGCTTGAAATATCAGTTAATAATTCTTTAGTTTGATCTTTTAATCTTTTCTTTTTAAATTCAATAACATCTGAAACTTTAGGTAAAGTTCAAACTTTAATTTTTGATTTAATTGTTCTTTCAACCCAAGATAACATTCTTGAATCTTTTCTTGAAACAAATGATATTGCTTCACCTTTATTCCCTGCTCTACCAGTTCTTCAAATTCTATGAGTATAAGTTTCTGGATTATCTGGAAGTGAATAATTAACTACATGTGTTAAATTATTAACATCAATTCATCTAGCAGCAACATCTGTAGCAACTAGAATCTTGATTGCACCATTTTTAAATCTAGCAAGAGTTTTTTCTCTCATTTTTTGATCAATATCACCATGAATACCTTCAACCTTATAACCTCTTGTCATAAGTTTTGCAGCAACATTATCAACATCAGCTTTAGTTCTACAAAAAAGAATACCATAGAAATCAAATTCTACTTCAATAACTCTACATAGAGCTTCAAATTTATCTCTTTCATTAACTTTATAACATTTTTGTTCAATATTTGAATTAGTTAATTCTTTTCTTTCAATAGAAACTAAATCATGATCTTTTATATATTTATTTACTATATCTTTAATACTTCTAGGCATTGTAGCAGAAAATAATAATACTTTCTTTTCTTTAGGAGTATATTCAATAATTTGTTCTATTTCTTCCTTAAAACCAATATTTAACATTTCATCTGCTTCATCAAGAATGAAATATTTTAAATTTTCAATTTTTAAAGTT
Source organism: Candidatus Altimarinota bacterium (assembly GCA_026988025.1). GTDB lineage: Bacteria > Patescibacteriota > Gracilibacteria > BD1-5 > UBA6164 > UBA6164. Next base: position 25,641 of record JALSMB010000065.1, read on the forward strand.
CTTCTTTTAGTTAAATGATCAATAACTCTACCTGGAGTACCAACAACTATTTGAGGATTTCTTTTTAATCCCATTAATTCATCTCTGATATTTTGTCCACCATATAATAATTGTACTTTCACTCATGAATCTGCAAATGATTTTATTTCATTTGCAACTTGTATAGCTAGTTCTCTAGTTGGGGCTAATACTAATGTTTGAATATCTCTAGAATTTATATCTAATCTTTCTAATACAGGAAGAGCAAATGCAGCTGTTTTACCAGTACCAGTTTGAGCTTGACCAATAATATCTTTATTACCATTTAAAAGTAATGGAATAACTCATGCTTGTATAGCACTTGGAAATTGATAACCTTTAGCTGTAATTTTAGCTAACATTTTTTCTGATAAACCTAAGTCTGCAAAAGTAGTTTTATTTGTAGTATCTTCAGCATCTATTTTTTTATCTTCCTTAATTTCAGCTTTAACCTCTTCAGTTTTAACTTCAACTTTTTCTTCTTTTTTAACAGCAACTTTTTTTACTGTAGTTTTTTTAGCTGTAGTTTTTTTAGCTACTTTTTTTTCTACTTCTTCAGTAGCAACAACTTTTTTTTCTATTGAATCTGACATATATTTTATATGTTAATAATTATAACATCAAAAAAGAAGAACACGCAATTAATGCAAGTTCTTCTTAGGGTGAGGTAGAACTTCCAATAACTATTGAATATAAAAAAATTAATTTTTGCGTAGTGTTAGTTCACTTCAACTCAAATTTTTCCCTTTATATTGAGTTATTCGGAACTTCTTATTTTTTCGACAACGAGAGTATATATAGTAATTTTTTAATTGCAAATCTTTTTTAAATTATCTTGACTTTATTAATTTTTATTCTAAAAAAATGTTTTTAATTTTTTACCATAATGTTTAAATAATGAACTAGTTCATCAATTTATTTTTTCATTTTTATCTAATTCTAAATGTGCTATATAGTTTTCTGCAATTTCTCAAGAGCTAGCTTCTATTTCTAATAAATCTGGAATTCAATCATACTTATCAAAATCAAATTTAATAGCTCATAAAGCATATGCTACCCTATTTTTTACTTTTATTCTTGTTTCATTTAATTTTAAAATCTGTAATAACTTATAAAAAACTATTGAATTGAATAATATAAACTCTTCTTCATAACAATCTCTAAGTACATTTTGATCTTTACTTTTTTTATCTTTCTTTTTAATTGTACAGTAATGATCTCAATGATTTTCTCATTTTGATACTTTATGTCTTATTCTTAAACTAGATTTTTCTCAGTTATTATACTTTCATTTCTCAATATCTTTATCTTCAGTATCAAAATAAGTATCAGTAACTCTTCATTCAAATGTCTTTTCTGCTCACCATTTATCTAATAATGTATCTCATAATTCAGATGTATTAACATCTAATATTTTAATTTCTTTTTCTTTTTCGAAATTATTTCATTTATTATCACTTAATTTAATTAAATTATAATTAACTAAAAGCATTAATAAATGTGAAACAGTATTATTATTTCATAAAATATTTTCTATTTTTGATTTAGTTATATCATGAATGTTTCATATATCATTTGGTATTTCAATACCATGATCTCATAAAAAATCATTAAAAACATCAACATTTATAGTAGAATTATCTTTATTTACTAAAGTATCAGTATATTTTTCAATCATATTGACTAAATATTAATAATATATATTAAATATAATTGTAACTAATATTTAGATTATAGCAATAAATTTTATCTGATTTATTAATTTAAAAAATATATAATTTATCTGTTTTCAAAATATTTTTTTAATCTTTTTAATCAAACTTTTAAATCATTCATATCTCTACCGTAACATATTCTAAAATGTCATTTTCATCATTCTCAAAAAGTTAATCATGGAACTAAAGAAACTTTAGCTTTATCCAAAATCCTCATACATTCTCTATAATCTCATTTTGTATACTTAAATTTAGGAAAAATATAATATGAACCATTTGGAATTTTAAAGCTTATATATTTAGACATTTTTTCTAATTCTCAGACGACAAAATCTCTTCTATTTTCTAATTGTTTATTTATTTTTTTAGCAAATTTAAATAAAATATCTAAATTTTGCATAATAGCATACTGGCTATGAGAAGGTGCACAAGTCACTAAACTATCATGTATTTTTAATACTTCTTTAATTAAATATTTATTAGCTATCATATAACCAATTCTCCAACCTGTAATTCAAAAAGACTTTGACCAAGAATTAATAATTACTAAATATTTTTTATACTTATCAAATAATTTTAAATGTGAAAAATTCTCTCATTTATTATTAAACATAAAATAATTATAAACTTCATCAGTAATCAAATAAATATTTTTTCATTTAATATATTTTAAAATTTTTTCTATATCTTTTAAATCAATAGAAGTTCAGGTAGGATTATTAGGATTAACCAAAACTATTGCTCTTGTATTTGAATTTATAGATTCTTTTAATTTTTTAAAATTAATTCAAAACTTTTTATTTAAAGGACAACCTATATGTTTAGCTCAAGATATTTTTACAATATTATTATAAGAAGCATATGTAGGTTCAAACATTATAACTTCATCACTAGATTTTGTAATAATAGTTAAAAGTAAACTAGAAATACCTTCTATTGCTCATGAAGTAATAAGTACTTCTTCTGATTTAAAATTTGATCCATATTTAGGATTATATAATTTAACCATTTTTTCTCTAAGCTCTAATATCCCTTGTGATAAAGTATAATCTTTAGCTTTTGTATCATTAGTATAATCACAAATAGATTTTTTTAGTTCTTTAGGCATATCATACCATGGAATTCATTGTGATAAACTAATAACTCCTTTTCACATATTACTAGCCTTTAATTCCATTAATTTAATAAGAGACATTTCCTCTTTTTTTAATCTATACTCACCTAATTTAAAACTCATAAATATTTTAATTAATTATATTTACATAATAATAACATATAATTTATATTTAAAGAAAAAAACTACTATAAATAGTAGTTTTAATTTGTTTTACTTAATTCATACAAAAAATCTTCAAAATTTTCTTCTATTAATTCTTCTGTAATATATTTATTCATATCTCATAAATCTCAATGTTTTTGATCTCTTCATTTATGATGAGAGTCACTTCAAAAAGTTAAAATCATTCAATATTTAACACTTGTATCTATAATTAATTTAACCCATTTTTCATTTGCTTGTGAATTTATTTCAATTCAATTTAATTTATCTTGATATTCATCAATAAACTTTAAAAATCCTTCCTCATCATTATTAAAAGTAAAATTTGGATGAGCAAGTGATAAAAAATATTTATTTTGAATAGATAAATCTCATATTTTAGAAACAGTTGGTTCATATTTAGGAATTTGCTCCCATCATATATTTCTAAATTCTCAATCTTTTTTTAAACATTCTTTAATAAACTCTCATTTATCCAATTTTTTTCATATAAGTCTTGATAAAAGTTTTTCTAAATCATCTTCTTTTTGAAAAATATAATCTTCTATATGAAAATTATTGATATTATCAATATTCACATCTAAATTTTTATAAAATTTTAAAAATTTATCATAATCTATATTAAATCCATTTTCTTCCAATCTATCAATTTGTTTTTTTATTTTTATCTTTCTTTTTTCTCTAACTCAATCTAAGATATCTCTAATTTCTAGTCAAAAATTATCAGAATAGCATGTTAAATGTAAACTTTTATCATTTATATCATCAAAAGCAGATATCTCTACTCAACAAGTCGAACTTATTCAATTCATTCTAGCTGAAACAACTAAATCTTCATTAACAATATCATGTTCAGTAGCTGAAATAAAATCAATTCATTTTTCTTTAGTTTCTTTTAATACTTCATTATTATTTCTAGATCAATCAGATAATCTAGTATGAAAATGCATATCTATTTTTTTCATAAAATTATTTTAAAAAATATTTATTTAATTAATTCTTGTTTAATCATTTTTCATAATTCTCTATCAAAATAAAAATTATATTCTACATATTTTTCTCAATTCAATATTCTAGGTAACCAGATCTTATCATCTTCCCACATTTTATCATAAGGAATATTATCTAAATTAAACCAAAATGGTTTAATTTCATCTGATTCTATAACATTTCAAGTATAACTAAGTATATTATATAAATGTACATCTAAATTATCAATATCATCACTGAAATAAAAATGTAGCACACCTAAATATTCTAAATCTTTTTTATCTATTACAATTCATATTTCCTCATTAGCTTCTCTTATCATACACTCATCTATAGTTTCTCATTTTTCTTGTTTTCATCATACTCAATTTAAAACTCATGTAGCAAAACCTCTCTTTTTTTCTCATAAAAATATTTTTCAATTTTCTATAAGTATTCATAATGTATTTTGAAGCATTTTATTATAATTATGTATTAATATTTTAATTATACATAAAAAAAGTATTAAATAAATATTTAATACTTTTAGTAACCTTCACATTTTCCTTCATTTGTAAAAATTCTAAATATATGCTAAAATATTAATAATAATTTATGATTAAAACAGAATGGTTATTGATATTGTAAATAAATCATTTTTGTTAGATAAATCTCAAAAAATATACTTGATAGAAAAACTAAAAACAGCTAATACTTTATATATTCAATCTATTATATGAATTATAGAAGAAGAGAATAATTTTATGCTTACACTTCTTAAAAAATACAAAGAAGATAGCAATAATTATAGTATATGACAACTAAAATGAGAATTAATAACAAAAAACTTTGAAAAAATTAGAAATCTTGAAAAACAAGAAGAAGATGATTTTTTTGATATTGATAAAGAATTAGAATTAACATAATATTAAATATATATAATGACTACTATTGAAAATAACAATAATGAACCTATTAAAATTGACCCATCTAAACAGCAAGAGCAAATAGATAGAGATTTTGAGGATATTGTAATAGAATTTCAAAAAATGACACATGAAGAAAAATGAGAGTTTATTAATGCAATATCAGATAAAGACCCTAATTTTAAAAAATTAAAAGAAGAATTAAAATCATATTTTTGGTCTCAAATAGAAAATGTAGAATATAATACTATTCAAGAAAATACTCAAATAATAGAACAAATTGAAAATGAAACAATTAAAACTAATGAGTTAATAGGAACTCAAAAATGATTTTTTGAAACTAATAAAGATTTTACTAGTTTTAATGATTTAATGACTGAAAAAACTATAAATTGAAGTCCTGTAATGATTTTAGATGATAATGTATATGATGCATTACTTAGATATGAAGATAATACTGAACCTCTTATAAAAGCATTAGCACATAAAGAATTAAATCAAGCTAATAATGAGTTAGAAGCAAGTAAAAAAGCTATTTCTACAAGTATGCAATATAAACCTGAAAATATGAATAGAGCATATCAATATTCATATGAACAATTTGAAACTAAAAAAGATAAAATACTAGAAGATTTTAAAAGTGTAGCTGAGGATTTTAAAGATTTAATGAAAACTGATGCTTGAAAACTCATTATATCAAATACAGCTTTTACATCTTTTGAAAGTAAATTAAAAACTGATATTAATACTCAACTTTGATATGAAGAAAATACAGAAAATGAAACAACTTTAAATATTGAAAACAATACAAAAGAACTACTTTTAAATTTATGAGTAATAGAAAATAAATTTAATGAAAAAATAAAAAACTTTTTAGCTAATCAAGAAGATTTAAAAGGTAATGATTATATTACTTGGCAAAAAATACTATATACTGATTTTCCAAATCAATTAGAAGAAAGTATTAGTGATGAGATTAGATTATATAGTAAAAAAGTATGAGAAGATTTAATTAAATATAATACTTCTATAATTAAAGAAGGATGAATTTTTAATCTACCTATTTGAGATTGAAAAAATATTAGATTAGATTTTTCTGAATTATGAGATGTATCAAATTTAGATAACAAAAAAATATTAGAATTATATAATTCTAATTTTGAAAGTATTTATAGAAATGATTTAAAAGAAAAAATAGCTGATTCTATTTCTGATATATGGAAATCAATGAAAGAAAACCCTTGAAAAACTGCTATTGATATTACTAGTATCATTTTTGCTTGAATGTGAGCAGTTTTAGCATCAGCTTGAACCTGAACAATTTCATCTATATTAATAGCTTGACCTACTTTTACTGTTCTTGATAACTGATATAGAGCTTGAATGTATGAGGTTTTTGATATAGAATGATGATGGGAGGCATGAGTTTGAATTGAAGAAAATGATACAAATAATGATATTCTTAGGAAAAAGCTATTTGAACTTGGTTGAAATACTGCTTTATTTTGAATGTTTAAAGCTACTTGATTATTAGAAAAGAAATATCTACCTGAAATAGATAGTCAATTGAAATCTATGGCTATTAGAACACCAATAGAAGCATGATTTTTTACTTATTATGCAGTTGTATCAGAAAACTTACAGAATACAATTAAAAATGATTGAAATACAAATGAACTTTTAAATGATTTTTCTGAGATACCAAATTTTGATATTTTAATGAAATCATATATCTATAATCTATGATTTATTACAGCAGTAAAAGCCTGAGCTATACCAGCTGAAAAAATGGTTATTGCTTGATATCAAAAACAATTAAATAGTGAATTGTGAGTATTAAAAGAAAAATGATACTTAATAATGAATACATGAGAATGATATGCATTTTTTCAATGATTAAATAGAGTTGATAATATTTGACTTAAAAGTTTTGAAAAATTTATAGCATTAAATAAAAAAGTGAATTATATTGCTATGGAGCAGTATAGAAAACCTGAAAGTTGAAGATGATGAAAATCAGCTTATTCTACCACTTTTAGAGAACAAAAATTCCAAAAACTAGAAGAATACTCAAAAGAAGCACAATCTTGAAAAATTGATTATGCTTTGAATGATAAAATTATATGAAAATCATTAACAGATAATTGAATCTGAAAAAAATGAGAAAATGTATGAAAATGATTACTTGAAAAATCTTGATTTGAAAAATGAGAAAAAATAGAACCAAAAACTAAGTTTGAGAAGAAAGCTATAAAAGAAATGGAAAAAGCTAATATAATTATTTATACAGAGTATAGAAACTGATTTAATAGATTTTCTAAATGAGAAAATTTAACTCAAATTTTTCCAAATATGAGTTATGAAGCAAAAATTAAAATTCAAGATATTTATAAAAATAATATTTCAATTAAACCAAAAAAAGAAGGAAAAATTTAATTTTCCTTCTTTTCTATTTTGTAATTAACTATGTAATCTGCAACATCCCACATAATATTAACAGCATTTAAAGTTGCAACCATATATTCATCTGAATATATAAGTATTTCTTTTCAATTTTTATTATATAATTTCCATAATCAATTTTCTAATGTAATTTTAGAATATCATTCTCTAATGTATCATGCTTGTAATGAATCTTCATATCATGGAGTATCTCTGAAATAATCTACATTTGTGTATCTTGTTCAATCTAATTTTGTAATGTATACTAAATTTCAAATTTTACTTTCATAAATGGCATATCAATTTCTATCTGGAATTTTTTTAATTTCAATAGTTTGTTTTTCAATAGCTTCTTGAACTTTACTTCATTCAAAGTCTGGAAGTTTTTTAAGTTTTTCAATAAACTCTTGTTTAAAATCTTCACTTAAAGCCTCTGTTTGTTGTTTTGTTTCACTTGAAACCAAAATAGTAGCTATATTATTTTCAGTATCAATAATAATTTTTCAAGTTTTTTCTGAAACATTAGGAAAACTATCAAGTCTTCTTTCATAATGAGTTGGAGTTTCATTATTATTTACTTGATGATAAATATCAGGAGATGTAGAGTTTAAATCTGCCATTTATAATTATTATTTATATATTCTTAATTTTATCATTTTTTAAAGGAAAAAGCAAATTAGTATTTTTGAAAAATTTATAGCATTAAATAAAAAAGTGAATTATATTGCTATGGAGCAGTATAGAAAACCTGAAAGTTGAAGATGATGAAAATCAGCTTATTCTACCACTTTTAGAGAACAAAAATTCCAAAAACTAGAAGAATACTCAAAAGAAGCACAATCTTGAAAAATTGATTATGCTTTGTATGATAAAGTTATATGAAAAACTCTGATTGATAATTGAATTTGAAAAAAATGAGATAATGTATGAAAATGATTATTAAAAAAATCTTGATTTGATAAAACTGAGATTAAGGATTTTAAGGAATGAAAACTTAAATGAGAGAAGATTGGTGAAAAAAGAGCTTTAAGGGAGATGGAGAGAGCTAATGAAGTGATTTATAAGGACTTTACTGATATACAGAAATATATGGAAACATATCCTACCAATAAAGAGATTAAGGATTATATGTTAAGTAAATGAGTAGATAAGAAAAATACATTAAAATTAATAAAGATACTATCAAATTGATAGTATCTTTTATAAATTATCCCAGTTATCATATACTTCTTGCAATGTTTTTATATGCTTATCCATAAATTTTCACCACTTGTAATATTCTCAAATTGATTTATCTGAAAAAGGTTCTAATTCATTTCAATTTACAATTATTTTGTAAATTCAATTTCATTTATCTACTTCTTTAAATTTTCAATGAGAAAATCACAAAAATGCAGGATATGATATTTTTTTATCATCTCTTTTTCATTTAAAGCTAAATAATAGAGTTCAATCAAAATTATGTAAACAAAAAAATCCCCAAAATGAGGATTTTAATAAAAATCTTAAATGGCAGCCCGCCAAGGGTCAAGTTAGAACTATTTGAAATTTTAACCATAGACACCATAGATTGTTTAAAATATTTATGGGAAGAAATGACCTATGTTGAGCCAATTTATAATAATAAACAAGAAAAAACATCAATTTAACATAGACTTTTAAAATTTTTTAGATATATATAATAAAAATATTACTATTTAATAAAAATAAAATATGGAACAAAATTTAAAGAAGAAAATGTTAGACGATTATGGCATAATAGTAAAAAATGGGTGGCTAAAATAGAGAGTATTTGGTAATATAAAGCCAAATACTCTTTAACTTTTAAAACAGTGAATAAAAGTTACCAAAAAAGGTGCAAAAAATGCAAATCAGATAAAATTAAAAAAGACTGATTTAAAAGATGAAAACAAAGATATAAATGTAAACTTTGTGGTCATATTTTTCAGAATAAAACTAAGAAACAAAAAATAGATATAAATGAACTATGGAATAAATATTGTTTCAGAAAACAAACTTATGCTGAATTAGCAAAAGATTATTGAGTTACAGTAAAAACAATTCAAAAATATTTAGATAAATATGAATTTAAAATATCTAAAATTAGGCTTAATTGTAAAAAGTGTGTGGCTGAGATGATTAAATTTTACCATGTAAGAGAGATAAAGTGAGTTTCACTTTTCTCTCTTTTTTTAGCCCTCTATGAAGACTAATTTTAGGTTTAATATGT
>JALSMB010000066.1 GCA_026988025.1 Candidatus Altimarinota bacterium
TATCAATATAATAACAAAAGACCTCAATGGAACAGAAAAAAAATGACTCCTGTTCAATACAGAAATCATCTTTTAGATAATTAAATCTCTTTTTTATTTCCACTACACTTTAGTGGGGGCAGTTCATGAATTACTTACCTTTTTATTTATTTTAATCTTTTTTAGCTTCTCTTTCTGCTTTTTTCTTAGCATACTCCTCATCTTTTTTCTTTTTATCTTCTTCATGTTTTTTTACTTCTTCATCTGTAGGTTTTCTTTGTAAACCAACTCTTCATTTAGCTAAGTCCACTTGAATAACTTCAAATTCTACTTTATCTCATGATTTAACAACATCTTCTACATTTGATATTCTAGCTGGTGATAATTTAGAAATATGTATCATACCTGATTGTTTCCCTCTATATTCAACTATAGCTCAAATTCAATCAATAATTTTTACAACTGTTCCAGTATCTTTATAACCTACAGTTGGTACCCATAATAAATTTTCAATATCTTCAATAGCTTTCTTACCACCTTCTTGTGTAACAGCTGTTAAAGTAGTAGTACCATCATCAGAAATAGATACTTTAACTCAATATTCAGCTTCTAGTCTTTGAACATTTTCACCACCTTTACCTATAACTACTCTTATCTTATCTTCTGGGATATTCATAGTCATTATAAGTGGAGCATATTTAGATAATTCTTTATTTACTTCTGGTTGAATTTCAAGCATTTTTCACATAATAAAATCAGTAGCTTCATTACCTTGAGCAAAAGCTTCTTTAAAAATACTCATAGAAAGTCCTTTTATTTTTACATCAAGTTGTAAAGCTGTAATACCATTTTTTGATCTAGTAAGTTTAAAATCCATATCTCAAAGAAAATCTTCTTGAGCTTGAATATCACTTAATATCTTATATTTTCAAGTATTTTCATCATAAATCATTCACATTGCAACTCCAGAAACTGGTGATTTTATTGGAACTCAAGCTTGCATAAGACTCATAGTAGAACCACATACAGAAGCCATAGAACTAGAACCATTACAAGTCATTATTTCTGAAACTACTCTCATAGTATATGGAAATTCTTCTTCACTTGGTAATACAGGAACCAATGCTCTTTCAGCTAATGCACCGTGCCCTATTTCTCTTCTACCTACACCTCTCATCATTCTAACTTCTCAAACTGAATACGGTGGAAAATTATATTGATGAATATATCTTTTACTATCGTCAGGCATCATTCATTCCATAACCATTTTATCATCTGGTCCTCATAGAGTAGCTATAGTTAATGCTTGAGTCATACCTCTTTGAAATAATGCTGAACCATGTGCTCTAGGTAATAATCCTACTTCTCAAATAATATTTCTAACTTGAATAACTTCTCTACCATCTAATCTTCTACCATTTTCTAAAATATTTTCTCTCATTACTTCTTTTACTCTTTTATATACAAGAGCTCATACTTCATTTTTATCTATTTTTTTAATTTCTTCAACTGAGCAAGATTCTCAAATATTTCAATTTGATTCTTCTATAATATGTCATTTTGAAGCTAAATATTCTCTAGTTTCAATATCTAATTTATCTAATTCTTTTTGAAATTCCTTTTTTCATTTATCATAAAGAACTTCCATTTTTTCAGCTGTTAAATATTCTTTAACAATATCATAAAGTGATTCATCCGGTTTATTAAAAGTAGCTTCTACTTCAGGAATACCAAATTGTTCTTTATACTCTGCTATAAAATCTATTTGAGCATTACAAATATCTTTTACAATACTATGAGCAAATTCTAATCATTTTAACATTTCTTCATCACTTACTTCATTTGCTCCAGCTTCTACCATAGTAATAGCATCAAGTGTTCAAGCAATAGTTAAATTTAATTTTGCATTTTTTTCTTCTTCAACAGATGGATCTGAAATAAAACTTCAATCATCATTCATAACTATTTTAATACCAGCAACTGGTCATTCAAAAGGAGCTCAACTCATCATTAATCATAAAGATGCTGAAGTAACTCACCAAGTACCTAAATCTTTTTCACCATTTGCAGATAAAACAGAAAGAATTATTTGAGTATCATTTATTATTCATTTTGGAAACATAGGTCTTATAGGTCTATCTATAAGTCTAGCAGTCAAAGTAGCACTATCACTAGGTCTTCATTCTCTTCTTTGAAATCTATTACCTCAAATAGTACCAGTAGCATAAAATTTCTCTTGAAAATCTACAACTAAAGGAAAAAAATCTGCTTTTTCGTTTAATCATTCAGTTTTAAATCATACAGAAGTAAATAAAACATTATCTTCAGTATCACTCATAGTAACAGCACCACTAGTAAGTAAACCTAATTTACCAGTTTCAAAACTATATTCTTTACCATTAAATTTATAACTCTTTTTAAGAGGAACTAAATCCACAGCATTTTTATCAGATAATCCTATCATAAATATTTATGATTAATATATAAAATATCAATAATTTCTGACTAAATAATGAAATAATTAAATAAACAAAATATTTACTTATTTAATAATTTCATCATTTATTCAAGCCTAAAAATTATTAAAAATATTATAATTAATAAATAATTTTAAGCAAAAAAAAATAGAGTGTTAAAAAAAGTACTTTTCAGTACTTTTTAATCTTCAAAAAATCTTAAATAATCAGACATATTTTCATATGTTTGCCATAAAAAATATCTATAAAAATCTTGCTCAGTCTTATTTTTACCTAAACTAGTAATATAATCTAATCTTGTTACTACAGGAAATATAATTGGTAAAAATCCATATTTTATTAAATATAAATTCATAAGTAATCTAGCAATTCTTCAGTTTCAATCAACAAACGGATGAATTTTTACAAAATCATAATGAATTTTAGATATTTTTTTTAATGTATTATCAACTTCTTGATTACAATATTTTATAAAATCAGACATCAAATTATTAACATCTTTTGAACTAGGTAATTTATCTTCTGAACCACTGATAAAGACTTGTATATTTCTATATTTTCATAAATTTTCATTTTCAATACCATTAAGCAAATTTTTATGTAAATCAAATATAAATTCTTCTGTTAATATAAAATCTTTTTCAAAAAAATCCCAAATAACATCCGTTAGATTAGCTAAATTTTCTGTTTCTTTTACCTCTTTAATAGTTTTTCATCATACAGTAATTCAATCTTCTACTAATATTTTTACTTCTTCATTTGTAAAACTATTTCATTCAATTGCATTTGATTGTGCTGTAAATCATATTTTAAACCAATCTTTTAAATTTTTTAATTGACTACTAGAAAAAGGTCTAAAATTATCTATTTTAGACTTTATATCATATATTTCAATTTCATATTTTTTTATATCTATTTTTTGCATAGTTTTGTAATAAATTATTAAAAATATTATAATTAATAAATAATTTTAAGCAAAAAAAAATAGGGGTTTAGCCCCTATTATAAAGTTTTCACTCAACTAAGATTATATACCTCTTATTTCTAGTAAAATCATAATACACCTCCTTATTTTTTATAAACCACCTTCACCATATAAGTTTGATAAATACATAACTTACTCCTCTTACAATTTAAGCATCACCACCTTCTTTTATAGAAAACATAATTCTCTCCTTAATTACTATATTCCTTCAATACCTATCAAAGAAAAACCTATATCACCATATTCTCTTTTCATAATATCCTCCTTAAAAAGTTTTAGCTAAATTGTTGGTGGCCATTCACTACATGTAATTACTTTCATAATACATCTCCTATTTGTTTTTGTTTTTTTTAATCTTCTTCACCCCAGTCATTCATAACGACCTCCTTGATTGAGATAATTTTATTTTAATAAAGTTAAAATAAAAGTCAAAAAAAAGTACTTTTCAGTACTTTTTTCTTAATGACTACATCCACATGATCATCCTCCACAACTTTCTCATGATTGTTCTTCACTATCTTCATGTCATCATGCTTGTTCATTTATAAATGCCATAAAGCTATCTATTAAAGCTTCTACCATTTTACCATTATCAGTAATTTGTTCCCCTGTAGAACTTGGAATTATTTGTTTTAATAATTCTAAATGTTCAGAATATTCTTTACTTAACTCAACTGTTACTTTATCAGTCATTTTATTTATATTAATTTTAAATTAGTACTTATATATTTAGTACAAACCTATTATAATTCATTATGCATAAAAACAAAATAAAAAACTACTATTTTAGTAGTTTTTTATTTTGTTTAAATTTATCAGTTATTTTTTTCATTACTATTTTTCTTGTTTTAATTACTTCTTCTCCTCAATCAACTTGTAATTCACCCTTTTCAGAAAGTAATATTGCTATAGATTTAGTAGCAGGGATTTTTGCTAAAATAATATTTATTATAACCATAAGAGGTACAGATAATAACATACCAACAATACCCCAGATACTTCACCAGAAACCAAGTGATAAAATAATTACAAGTGGACTTAAGTTAAGTTTATTTCACATAAATTTTGGTTCAATAATATTTCACATAAGTACTTGTATTCCTACAAGAGTTGAACTTAAAAGTAATGAATTATATAATCCAAATTCAGGTTGTACAAATGAAAATATTACAACTAGTCATACAGCTATTATAGATCAAATACTAGGAATAAAATTTAAAATAAGTATTAATAATCACCAAAAAATAGCAAAATTTAATCAAAAAACAAGCATAGCAATATAACTAAGTGATGCAGTTATAAAACTTACAATTGTTTTTATCAAGAAATATGACTTAATATCTTTTTTAATTTTTTCAATAATTCAAATAATTTCATCTTTATTTGAGTTATCTCAAATCATTAACTGTAACTTGTCCTTAAAATATCTATATTCAAGTAATATAAATAAAACATAAAATAATATAATTCCTGCACTAGAAAAAATAGTAGTAAATCAACCTATAATCAAAGTAAAAATATATTGTAAATTAACCTTATTTAATATTTCTGTTAAATTTTTTGGTTCTGGAATATGTGTTAAACTAAAAAATTGTGCTATTAGTTCTGTTACTCTCTCTTGATATAATGGCAATAAATCTAAGAAATCATTTAAATTTGATCAAAGCATCTTTCAAATTGCCCAAAATAAAAATATATAAGTAGAAAGCGATAGTATAAATGATATAAAAGCAGGTACTTTAAATTTTTTGAAAAAATTTGATAATCAAATAATAGCAAATGAGAACAAGAGAGCTATTATAAAAGGAATAATTAAACTTGCTCAAATATATAGAACATAAAAAACTATCAATAATGTTATCATAACTAATGTAACATTCATCAAAGTATTTTTTTCTTTTTTAAACATATTTTCAAACTTAAATTTTATTAACTATAGTCTATCTCCTTTAATACCAAAGTAAAGAATTTTTAACTTGACAAATTAAAATTAAATATTATAAATAATTAACTAAAATTGTTCTTTGAAATAAACTGAAAAAATGAAAGATAAAGACAGGATGATGTTTAATAACACATCCGTTATTTTATTAACCTGTAACTAAAAAGGAGGATTAATAGTTTAAATAAAATAACAAAACTTAAGCTTAGGTTTTAAGGTGCTCTTTTAGAGAGTTAAAAAATAAAAACAAATAAAGGAAAGAAAATGGAAATTGTTCAAACAACAGATGCTTTTAAAGCACTTATAAAAGATATTAAAACAAAAACTGAGGGATATAAAGATCCTTTAGGATTTGGGATATGCAGAGTCGATCTAGGACAACTTAATGTAGATAAAGCACTCCAAGCAACTTATCCTATCATTAACTGGAATGAAAACTTTGGAAGTGCTGCAATTTTTATTCAGGCTCTTGCAGAACAAAATATTAAAGTAGATTTCAATAAAAGTGAGGTTGTATGTAATGTTAATCTAACTTTTCTGAAAAGTTGCTTAAATGCATTTAACCCTTACATGATTGAAGCATTTGGTGATAATCACAAAAATATTCAAGTTGTAAGAGCTCTTCATAATCTAATTGTTGATACTGGTCAAAAAGAAGGTGAATTCAAAATATGTTTTATATTTGATGATGAAGTGGTTGAAACTGTTGAAGCATCATATCTAAAATTATATGCAATTTCTAAAGGAAAAGCTGAACTTAGAACACTTAATCTTAACGGTATATTTGGTGTATTGCCAAATCTTGCATGGTCTAATGGTGAACCAATTGAGTTAGACTACTTACGTGAATTTGAAATTGAGTTAAAGCTTGCAAATGAATATCCACATATTGACTTTGTAGATAAATTTCCAAGATTTTTACAACACATCATACCTCAAGATAACACTCGTATATTAGAAACTTCTAAAGTTCGTTTTGGTGCACAACTAGCAGCTGGAACAACAGTTATGCCTGGTGCAAGTTATATTAACTTTAATGCAGGAACTACTGGTGTTGTTATGGTTGAAGGTCGTATTTCAAGTTCAGCTATTGTTGGTGATGGTTCTGACGTTGGTGGTGGTGCTTCTATACTTGGAGTACTAAGTGGGACTGATGGAAACCCAATTACAGTTGGTAAAAATTGTCTTTTAGGTGCAAATTCTGTTTGCGGTATTCCTTTAGGTGATGGTTGTATAATCGATGCAGGTATTACAATTTTGGCAGGAACAAAAATACATATAGATGATGATGAGTTTGTAAAAATACAAGAAGTAAATAAAGATTTTACATTAACTAATTTTGTGAGAGCTGATGTATTACAAGGTTTAAATGGTATTCATTTTAGACAAGATTCTTACACTGGTGCATATATAGCAAAAAGAAGTACAAGAGAAGTTAAACTAAACTCTGAACTTCACTAAAAAGTTAGAGGCTTTGCCTCTAACAACATAAAAAAATGATTAAACATCATTTTCTGTCTTTGTTTTTCATAAATAAAAAAGATTAATTTAATTTATAAATTAATCTTTTTTTAGTGCTTATTTTTCAAGTAAAGCCATCTTTATATTTTTTTCTAATTCTCTAATACCAGTTTTCTTTAAACTTGAGACTGGGATAATTTCTTGTCCGAAAAATTGATTTTTAGCATGAGCTAAACTTTTTGCAACTTCAGATTTACTAATCTTATCAATTTTTGATAAAACTATAGTAACAGGTAAACCTAAATCAAGTATATATTTATACATTTCAATATCTACCTCTTGAGCTCAAAGTTTTGTATCTATTAAGATAACAACTTTTTTAATATATGGTCATTTTTCTTCCATATACCATGAAATAAGCCCATCTAATTTATCTTTTAAATTTTTTCATAACTTAGCAAAACCATATCCTGGTAAGTCTGTAAGATAATATTTATTTTCTACTAAAAACATATTAGCAAGTAAAGTTTTACCTGGTCTTGAACTTGTTTTTACTAAATCTTTTTTCTCAAATAATGCATTCATAATACTTGACTTACCTACATTTGACCTTCATACAAAAATAATTTCTCATTTTTCATCTAAATGTACTTCCTTACTTCAAAGACCTACAGATTTGTGAAATTTTACACTTGATAATTTCATTGAATATTTGTTTATTAACTAAATTTCTGTTATAATAAGGAAGAATAACAAAATATAAAGTTTAAATTTAAAAAAATGTTAGAAAATTCAAAAATTATAACAAAAAAATCAAAAGGTAATGCTATTTCAGCATATTTAATGATATTTATTTCATGATTATTTTTATTCAATAAAGTAAATCCTGAGATAAATAATTCTTTTGTAAAAGCACATACAAAAACTGCTATGCTTATACATTTCTGATTTTTAATTACATATATTATTTTTATAAGTAATTCAGTATTCGCATCATATTCAATTATATGATTTTGAATAAATAATATAATAACTGATATTATTTATTTATTTTTGCTAGTACTTTTAATAATATGAATTTATAAAGCTAAAAATTGAGAAACATTTAACCTTTCTAAAAAATTAAATATTTCAAAAACTAAAAATGTATTAGATATTGATTGAGATTGAAAAATAACAGAAAAAGAAAAAATAACAATTATTTTATCATATATTCCATTTATTTGATATTTTATCTATTGAAAATACCAAAATAACAAAGTTATTCAAGATGCTGTTAGGTTAAATATTATCATATCATTAATTATCTTATTATTATTTATTTATTCATATAATAATCTTGTTGCATTATTTAGTTTAGCTTATATTATTTATATAACTTTCGTTTGAATAACTTTATTTGGTATAGAAGAATTAATAACTATCAGATTACCTGAAATACTATCTCCAAATAAACTATACGTAAATACTATAATATTTAGTAAATATTTAAAAAGTTATTTCAGTTCAAAAAAATTCAAATCTTTTGATATTATTAAAAAAGAAGTTTTAGAAAAAAACAAAATTGAATTACTTGAAAATGAAAAAGATTTTAAAACTAAAAAAGATTTTAAAATTTCAAAATTCCTAATATATATTCCATTTATAAATTTAATATTTTTATTTTTTAAAAATACAAAATATAGTTTTCATATAATAAACTGATCAATAATAACTTTAATATCTATATTAATTATAACTTTAAATTTACTCTGATATATAAATGTAAACTTAATAATTTTATTATTGTTTCCTATAATGTTTTGAATCTGAAATTTAAACTACAAATTAGCTTATAAAATACCATTTATTTTTGATATATATTTATTATTTAAAAATATAGTTTCTATTTTTAAAACAAGTTCGAAAAAAATAAAAGAAAAAAAAGCAGAAGAAAATGAAGTCTCACTAAAACCAAAAGAAGTATAAAAACTAAGTTTTTATACTTCTTTTTATTTTTTCAAAAGTATTTAATAAAATTTTATTATTAAAAACTAAAACACTTTTTAATTTAACATCAGATAATTTATCTAAATTTTTATTATTTAAATTTATTAATTCTTGGATTTTATCTTTTAATCATTTTAAATAATTATTTATCTCATCATCAAAAGATTTTATATTTATATAAATTTCTTTTTTTAGTTTATTTATAGCTTTATATTCATTAAATATTTGTTCTTTTAGTTCTAAGTTATTAAAAGACACAAATAATTTTTCTATATCAAAAATATTTATTTCTATTTCTTTTTTTAAATTTTTATATCTATTTAATAATTTAGAATTCAATAATATATCTTCATTTTTTTGTAAAAATTTTATAATACTATTTATATCTTTATCAGAAATCTTTTTTATATTATCTACATTTATTTTTTCTTTTACAAAATTTTTATTTAACTCAAAAATTTTTACTATTTTTTGTAAATTTATATTTAAATCATTAACTTTTTTAGAATAATATTTTATTATCAATCTTTTATTTAACTGATTTTTTAAGTCTATTACAAATGAAGCTATAAGTCATATAAAAATAATTCCAAAAATCATTGAGCTATTAAAATCTAAATCTTTTAAACTATTAGTAGCAAAATAAAAATACAAAAAAAATACCAGAAATATAACTAAAGTTTTTCTAAATAATACAAAAAACTTTATAAAAAATAATTTTAATAATAATAACTTATATTTTAAATCCATATTTCTAAACTAATTATTTTTTAATACTACAAACTTCCAATTTTTTAAGTGTATCATAAACAACATACAAAAGCATCAAAAACGATGCTACTTTTAATTCTAATCAACTATAAGGTAGTACAGATATAAAAGAAGCTAAACCAATGTATGAAGCTAAAGTTATACTACAAGCCGGACATCAACTAACAAGTATACCAAAAAATGAAGCTACTCAACCAACTCATATATTTTTTTTATTTGTATTTGAAAAATACATTATTTTGTAAAATGTTGCTCATACAAATAATCAGAACAATATAGCAACTAATACATCTAAAACTATTTCAGTAATAAAAAAACTAAATCCTAGATTTCATATAATCAAATCACTTTCAGTAAAACTATAAAATAATAATGCTATAGACAATGTAGATATCAAAGTAATTATTAAAGAACTTTTTTTAGTTAAAACTTTTTTTAAATTTTGTAAAATTATTTTCATTTATTTTTTATTTAAATTAATATTTTTAGTATTTTAATACTAAATAAAATTTAAGCAAAAAAAAGTAAAGTCATTTTTTGACTTTACTTTTTAAAATTTACTTTTTATTTTTCATTTTGTTTTTGAATATATTTTTTAATAGATTCTTTTTGTGCTTTTAAATAATTATTTTTATCTATATATCAAACACCATGTTCATTAACATCAAGTTTAACAATTGTTTCACTATCACTTACTCAATCATTCATTCATGTATTTAATCTAACTGTATAAAATTGATTTTTATCCTCATTAGCAATTGAAGTAAATTCTTCTCAAGTTTTAACATTATGATGTGTTATTTTTTTTCACTCAAACTCTCAATCTACCCTATATTCTTTTAATCATTGAACACCAGAAAGCTTAACAATTATTTCTCAATCTTTTTCTTCAAAACTAGAAATATCAAATTTTCATTTAGATAATTTTTCTCTTTGACTATTTAATTGTTCTTTTTTATTATTAATAGTTTCTTTAACATTTTCTTTAGATGATAAAATCTTTAAAACTGTATCTAAACCTTTAACATCAGTAATGCTATCTAATCAATTAAAATATTCTTCTAATAATGCTTCTTTTGAATTTTCTTTAAAACCATCTTCTCATGGATTAGATACTAAATCCATAGTACTTAAAACAGTATCAATTTTTTTAAGGATTTTAATATCAACTCAACTAATAGTGATATTTATTTTATCATTATCATCGGTAATATTAAATTGACCATCCTTCATTTCAATATTTATGTCATTAGTACCAGGTCTATCAATTCTGAATTCCAAATCATTAATGACTTGAAAATTTGAATCAATATTATCAGTAAAATTTTTCATATCAGATTCTTTTATTCAAAGTCTTCTTAATCACTCTTTTTCTACTTTATCAGAATCTGACATTAAAGCATATTCTAGTTTTTTAATAGTTAAGTCTAAATTTTTTAAATCATTTGGAGTTAATTTAAAATCTCAATTTTTATTCAATTTTATTTCTGAACCATCTTTTAATTTAAGACTCGTTTCATCTTGAGTATATTGATTATCATCTGGAGTAAGTTTTCTTTCAACTTTAGAGACTAAATTTAAAAGTTTATCAGTTTTAATTAATGTTTCTTTTAATTTTCATTTTTTAACAGTAATATCACTTAATTTTCAATCAGTATCTTTAATTACAAAATTATTATTTTTTATTGTAATTAAAAAGTCATTACTAAACCACATATCTCTATCTAATTGAAAATATGTAACACCATCATTATCAATAGTTTCTTCATAATCAACTCAAATAGATTCTAATTCTTTTACTTCTGAAGGATTTAATTTAAGTTTTCAAGCCATAACCTGTACTTCTTCTTTTTTATTTTGAGCATCATTAAATTTATCAACAACTGTTTGAATATCTGTATCTGTAGGTTTATGATCAAAAGTCCATTTTATATCATTATGGAAAATAGCAGTTGAATCTTCTAACTCCACTTTATATTTAGTTTGTGTTTCACCATTATCATCTTTATAAATAATTTTATCAACAGTAATATTATTTTTAGTACCTCTAAAATCTTCATATGTTGCAATAATATTTTCAGAATTTGTTTTTTTATATTCGATAGTAGATTTAAATACTCCTCCTTCTACAATATTTTTTTTATCAACATTATTATGTTCACTCATAATAACCTCTTGTCAAACATATATTTTACTAATATTTTTAATATTAGGATTAAGCTCTTTTAATTCATTAATACTAACTCAAGCCCTTTTGGCTATTTTTCAAAATGTATCACCTGATTTTACTTTATAAGTATCAGTAATAATTTTTGTATCTATTTTATTTGGTTTCCATTTTGATGCATTATCTACTTTTGATGCATTATCTACTTTTGATGCATTATCTACTTTTGATGCATTATCTACTTTTGATGCATTATCTACTTTTGATGCATTATCTACTTTTGATGCATTATCTACTTTTGAT
>JALSMB010000067.1 GCA_026988025.1 Candidatus Altimarinota bacterium
TGCATTATCTACTTTTGATGCATTATCTACTTTTGATGCATTATCTACTTTTGATGCATTATCTACTTTTGATGCATTATCTACTTTTGATGCATTATCTACTTTTGATGCATTATCTACTTTTGATGCATTATCTACTTTTGATAATTTAACCAAATAAGACAAATCACTCTTTTTTAATTTTGATGTAGTAGAAGTCGGAACTCAATTCTCCATTAAAGTAGATTTTTTTATAATTTCCTTAAATCTAACTGTATCGGTTCCATTAAACCTTAATAGCGCTATTAAATTTGTAGCTTCTTCTTGATCATTAGAAGATAAAAAAGTATCTACTTTATCAATATTATCATTTAATATATTAATATTAATTTTCTTCTCAGAAACATTTTTTTCTTCTCAATCTCTACTTTCCCATCATTTAACTTTAGGTCATTTCCCGTCCATTGTTAAAACTAAAGTATCTTCAGCTCAAATACCATCATACATAATAAAAATATTATTTTCTGTAATAGTTATTCAATGAAAATCATCAGACTTAAATCATCTATCTAAAATAAATTCACTTTTATTAAAACCTAATAAATCACTAAAACTTTCCCTAGTTATATTTTCTAAATCAGACCATGTAGGCATATCTATCTTTTCACCTGAAAGATTCATAATATTTACAAAACTATCATATGATGATTTAATCATTGTAGAAAATCAACCTTTTAATAAAGAACTAGCTACCTCTCTTAATCATTTTTTTGCTTCATCTGAAATTTCATTTATTTGTTCATTAATTATTTTTGCTTCATTAGAATCAATTTTACCATCTTTCAATGCTTTTCTTAAGGCTTTTAAATCAGATCATGGTTCATCTTTATTAAAATCATCAATTGATAATGTGTCTCATGGAATTTCGGCAAATTCACTTCTAAAAAGTGAAAAAGTTAATTTTTTATAATTTTTTATAATAGCAAACATATTTATATATGTTAAAAAGTAATTTAATAATATTTTCTAGACAGAAAACTATTTACTTTTTAATAATAACATATTTAAAAGATTATTTACAAAATATTAAACTAGACAATTATTATTTTTATTGTAACTAAATATTTTTAAACAAAAAAATGACCCCTACGATAAATCGTAGAAATCATATTAACTTTTATATAATCTAGATATAGTAACAATACCAATCTCTATTTTTAAAGTCTTAACCATTTTTCAGGCTATTTGTTACTTAGCGTTAACAGTTTTGTTTTCGCTATGTGGAACACATTTACTTTTACCACATTTCAACCAAGCTTGACCATCAGCATTTACATTATGATAATCAAGATAGTAATCTACACGAGTATATGTACGTGGATCCCATTGAAGCTTTACCATTTCTTGACCGGCATAAAAGATACCTGAAGCAACTTTCATTTCTCCATCTGCAAGTCTTTCAATAGCAATAACTTCTCTTTCATTTTGTTTTGTGGCAATAAGACCAGGAGCAACGAAGTATCTTACTTCTCTCTCACCAACCATCACTTTACCTTTACCCTCATTTGAAACTTGAGTAATATCAACGGCAGCTACACGAACAGGACCAAAGTTGTATGCATAAACTTGATTTAGTCTATCATTCATTTCAGCGGCAGCACCTTTATATTTTGGTGCAATTGCAGCAAGACGATCAAAGTATTTTGTAGCATTTAAAACAACATTTTCAATAGTTGGAGCAAGTCTTTCCATTTGGTTGATTGTACTAGCTTGTGATTTTGCTGTAAATCCCATTGTTAAAAGATTACCCATTTCAACTGCAGCAGTGTTAAGTGCATTTGTTGTCTTATCTTGTTGAGCTTCATACACATCAGTGTTTGTACCGAGTTCAGATTGTGAAACAACAATTTTTGGTGCAGTACCATGTTTTTGCATTTCAATATTACTAGCCGAAGCTGTATTTGTCGTAGAATTAACTACACCTGGTTCAGCAAATGCCGAACTTACTAACAATATAGCCGCAGCTACTGTACTTATGATAATTTTTTTCATAAGATTCTCCTTTACATTTTATATGTTTTTAAAAACATACCTATTCAGATCACTAATATTTGATAATCAAATTGGACCGACAGCTATTCCCTTAAGGTGCTTTCCTCTAGATACATAGATGTAATTAGATTCAAGTAATATAGTTATACAGAATAAAAATAAGTTGTCAAACTTTTCTTAGAAAAAACTTTTTATAGTCTTGTTCTTTGAAAATAACCTAACATTTCTTGATATAATGTATTAACTGGCATATAAAGGTTTTTACCCTTTTTATGTATTTTACCCTCAGAAATAGGTATAATACTATAATTTAATAAATTATATCTAGTAATCTCGCTACTATACAACTTATTCAATTCGCTTTGCAACCTATATGACCCTTTAAGAGTATTAGATTTTAAAGTAATTTGAACTTTGTTATCATATTTAGTAGATTTAGTTTTTTTAGAATATTGACTTCTTTTATATCTTTTCGTGTATTTAATATTTTTAGAAGTAAATTTCTTAATAGAACTAATATTACTTTTATAATTTAAAAATAATGTATTATTTTTTTTAGAAAAAAAAGTTTTGCCCTTGGTTGCAACAATTTTATGCTTATCTAAATAATAGAGTTTTATCTCTTTTTTATTAAATTTTAGTAAGGTAGGCATAAATTTAACATCAATTGGTAAATGATTTTTCCAAGGAATATAATCAATACCATTTATCCATAACTTTCTACGATAACCCATTGCAACCCTATAGTTATCACTTCTTTTTCCAACATTCACCTCTTCATTGATAACTACTTTTTTCTTCCTATCATTAACTTTAATATTTTCTTCTTTTATATTTACCTTATTAGGATCAACATTAATAGAAGAATTAGAACAGCCAACAAAGAAGAAAAAATTATAAACCAATAAAAATGAAATATACCATTTCATAATTCCCTCCATTCAATGTATTTCCTTAAAGACTACGCATTAAGTATTTTAAAATATAAAATATTAATATTAAAAGTCAAAACTTAATTTGACTTTTAATATTTTTTAATTATAACAAATATTGCTATATCAGCAATAAGGAATTCCGCATGAAAAACATTGCACTCATTTTAACTCTTATTGGAGTTATGTTATTCTCTGTAGGTTGTACAAAATCACCAGAGACACCAGTTAAAAGTATTGATAATAATACTTCAGTTGTTATAAATAGTATAGATAAGAATACTACAAATACAAACAGTACAGATATAGTTACTATAACTACTAAAGATAGTAATCAAAGTATATCAAATAATGGATGTATCATTGCAACAGATAGCAATCAAAGTAATTCAAATGAAAAAACTATTATTATTCCAATGGATAATATTGTAGTTACTACTGATGCAAAAAATCCAATTGATACACTGATATCAAAAATAAAAAACAAAAAATTAACATCAAGTGAAGAAAGAAAAGTTTACACCAGTTTTAATTCTGTAAATAATACTTATCCTATAACTATAAATGGTGTTAAAATTGAATCGTATGACAGAACACTTATTTATGATCATATAAATGGTCGTAATCTAACTGCCTGTACGAGAACAAAAGATGTTACTATGACATCAAATAACAAAACAAAAAAGTTTAGAGTTTGCCAAACTACAAACTATGATTGGATTGTAAAATAACCTTTTAACCACTTAAATCTAAATGATTTAAGTGGTTTTTATTTTTAAATTTTAATAGAATAAAATTTTATATATAATATAATTATAAATATTACTAATTATAAAATAATGGAAAATTTCTTTTACTTAACTCTTTTTATATTTGGAACTTTGTTTTGAAGTTTTGCTTCTGTACTTATATACAGACTTAAGTCTGGTGAAAAATGAATATTAAATTGAAGAAGTCATTGTCCTAAATGTAATAATACATTACAAGCAATGGAACTAATACCTATATTTTCATGGCTTAAAAATCTTTGAAAATGTCATTATTGTAAAGAAAAAATCAGTAATATATATCCTTTACTTGAATTAAGTACTTGAATACTTTTTTCTTTAATATGATATTTTCTAATAGATTATAATTTAATTTATTCACTGAATATATTTGAAATAACTAAACTATTATTTTGGTTAAGTATATGATTTATAACTATACTATATACTTTCTATGATTTATTATTCTTAAAAATACATGATTGAATAATGCTCAGTTGAATTATTTTATGATTTATATATTTATCAGCTGAAACATATTTTAATAATAGTCTATTAATTTCTACTACATCTATAATTTTATCTTTAACTATAATCTGATGATTATATATTATAATGCTAAAAGAGCTAAAAGAAATATGGGATATATTAATAATATTATGATCTATAATTATTTTATATGTTTATAAAATATATTTTTGAATTAATTTAACTGATATAAGTATATTAAATTGATTAATATGAGGATTATCTATTTTTATCTTTTTCTTTTTACAAATAATATTATCAAAATGAGCATGGATGGGTGGTTGAGATTTAAGAATAGCTATAATGATATGATTATTACTATGAACAAGTCTTATATTCCCTTGATTAATGATAACTTATATGATTTGAAGTATTATATGAATAATATTTGTAATATATTGAAAATTTAAGAAAAAATGAACAACTATTAATGCTCAAATTCCATTTTGACCATTTCTAGCATTAGGATTTTTCATTAATATATTCTATGCACCTGAAATATTAAATATTATGAGTATATATTTTTAAGTTTTGTAAAGTCAATTTTGTTTACAAAACTTAATATATTTGATATTATACTAATAGTTTAAAAAATAAAAATAAAAAAATGACTAACAAAAAACAACTAGCAGCAATTAGAGATTTTATTATAACTGCTGAAAAATCTATAAAAAGTGCTAAAAAATTATTAAAAGATGTTTTAGAAGAAAATAATTTAAGTCTAGATACAGAAATCAATTTAGATACAAAATGATTACATTCATATTCAAGTGATGATTCTAAAATAGTTGAATGAGTATTTACATGAGAAGAAATGCTATGATCAGATTGAAACAAATATCCTGTACCAGCTAATTATTCATCAAAATCAAAACTAGTTCAATGAGATAAATTAAAAGTAACAATTACTCCAAATGGGAAAATGCTATATAAACAAATAGCTCCTATAAATAGAAGCTTTGTAACTTGATTAGTAGTAAAAGAAAAAGATAAATTTCAAATAGTTGCAGAATGAAAAACTTATGATTTATTAACTGCAGCAGTTACACATTTTAAAGCAAATATTTGAGATACAGTAACTGTTATTATACCTGAATGAAAGCAAGCAACATTTGCTGCTATTGATTTAGTTGTACCGACTGAAGTATAAAAAAAGAACTGATAAATCAGTTCTTTTTTTTATGCTAAGTTCACAAACTCAGTGCTATCAATAGAAAAATCTCATTTAACTTTAAATGATTTAACTTCTTCAATATGTTGACCTAAAGTAGTTAAAAAAGAAGATTGTCATTCTCAATATGGAACCACTACTCTTGCTTCAATATTCTCAAATATTTTAGCTGATTCCTTAGATCATTTAATGATTAAAACATCAACATCTCAAAAGAAAGATAAAATCTCTTCTTTTAATTCAAACTTATCATCTGTTATAATTACTAAATGTTTAGAATCTATAGTGAAACTATAAAATAATTTATCAGAATATGATTTAACTTCAAGTAAAATACCTGATTTTTCAAATTCTCATGCATGTACAACATTTAAATTATCAATTTGTACTTCAAAATTACTAGTATCTAATGTGATTTTATTTTTTGCACTAGTCTCAACAGAAATAATTCCTGAATTATTACTAATTTCAATCATTATAAATAAATTATTATATAAAAAACGTTTTATTCCTTCAGATAATAGCATGTATATCAAACATAACTTTTACCTTTTTTATTTCCTCTAATGTAAACCAATTGTATCAAACAAATCTTTCTTCTTTTTGAACAATTGGATTTTTATCTCAATTATATTTTACTAAAAATAAATAAACATCTTTATCTATAACTGGGTTATTCTTTAAGTATCATGCTGTAAAAGTATAATTTAATTTTGTAATAAATTTAATAACTTCTAAATCCTTAGGTTCCAATCCTGCTTCTTCACTAATTTCTCTAATAGCAGTATCTTTGGCTACTTCACCTTCTTCTATATGTCATTTAGGTATAACATATACTTCTCAATTTTTTGAATTTAGCCATTTTAAAAGTAGTACTTCAACCTTATTACCATTTTTACGATATACAATTCAACCCGAACTTTTTTCGTATTTTTTTGCCATAATTTTTGTAGGTCTAATCTATCTAAACTAAGTTTAGTATAAATAAAAACATTAAAAATTCAAGTTAATTTAAAAAGTAGTAAGATTTTTGCATATTTATTTTTTATATGATAAAATTTATATAAATATAAAATAAAAATAAAAATATGTCTGAAATAAATAAAAATAAAGATATCCTAATGGAATTAGATTTACAAAATGAAATTGAAAAATTGCAAAATAATTCTAATATACAAGAAAAAATAGAAATTTCACAAGAAGAAAACCAAATAAACTCTCTTAAACAATTAGATATTCATAAAGAAATAGAAAGATTGCAAAATGAATCTAATAATGAAATTTTAAATATAAACACAAAAGAAAAAGTAGAAAAAGAGGAATTATTATTAAAACAAAGAGCTGAAAAAAGAGTTAAAAAAAGAAAATCTATATATTTTTTATCATGAATAATCTTTTTTGGTAAATATTTAATAACATCATCATTAATATTTTGAGTATTATTATTAACAACAAATTATAGTGCTTATATAAATATAGCTAAAAGTTATATTTACTCTAACCAAGCAGAAATAGCTCAACAAAGACTAGTAACATCTGTAGAAGCATCAAACATAAAGGAAAAATATACATCAACTGCTGAAACTAAAATAAAAAAGAATATAGAATATAAAAAAACTAGTGAAGAAAAAGAAACAAAATTATCAATAAATAAATTAAAAAAGAAAGAAGATAAAAAAGAAATAAATTTAAATATAGAAATTACACCTTATACAAATAGAGTAATAATACCTAAAATATGAAAAAATATTCCTTTACTTGATATTAAGAATAGAAAAATATCTTGAAAAAATGAATTAGATGATATTTTTATGAAAGATTTAGAAAATTGAATAGTAAGATATCCTTGAAGCTCTAAACCATGAGAGAAATGAACAAGTTTTATTTTCGGTCATTCATCTAATTTTCCATGGATTAAATGAGATTATAATGAAGTTTTTGCTACACTTGATAATGTGACATATGATGATGAAATTATAGTATATTACTGACAAAAGAAATATACATATAAAGTAAAAGAAAAAAGAGTAATATCACCTTGAGATTTATCAGTTCTTAAAAGAGATAAAAATAAAAAAGAAATTACATTAATGACATGTTGGCCCGTATGAACAACTTTAAATAGATTAATTGTTACTTGAGAATTAATTGAAGAATAATTTATTAAAAATAAAAAGTTAAAATGATTTGATTTGAATATAAATATACTACATCAAACGTAATAATAAATAATATAAAACTATTATTAGATTATTCTATCATAGAATACTCAATTTTAGTTGGTTTAATTGTATTATTAATATTAACTATATACTATGTAATACCAATAATAAATATAATATTAGATCATAAAAAAATTAATAAAGAACTAAATAAAAAGAAACAAATGTTAAAATTAATTTTAATTCAAAATAAAATTAATGAAGAAATAGAAAAAGAAGTTAATATTCACTAAAAAAGAAGCATAATTATATAAAATGCTTCTTTTTATTTTTTCTTTCATAAACAAATAACATATTCTTCATGACTACTATCACGACAAGCTAACGGTTTATAGGTTTTCATAGAATCAAATCTTTTTCTTACTTGCATAGCAAGATCATTAAAATCCTCTCATTTAAAAACTTTTAAAATCATATTTCATCATTTTTTTAAAAATCTATCAGAAAATTCACAAATAGCTATATTTAATTCTACTGAAGCATATTGATCAACATCAAATCTTCAAGTAGTATTAGGTGCAATATCACTAGTAATAACATCAAATTGATCATCTCAAATAATTTCTAATACTTTTTTTGATAATTCATCATAATCAAAAATACTACAAACTAACGTAGTAACATTTGGATAAGAAAAAGGTTTACATTCTTTTAAATCAACTCAAATAATAGTTTTTTCTCTAACTATATTTCTTATAGCTTGTAAAAAAGAACCCGGAGCACAACCTATATCCATAACCGAATATTCAGGTCTAATTAAATCGAACCTTTCTTGTATTTCTAATAATTTATAAATACTTCTAGCTCTAAATCAGGCTTTTCTAGCTTTAACTGCATATTCATCATTTACCTGATAACTTCATCTTTGAACTTTTTTCTTTCTATGAAATCATGTTTTAGGTGATGTTCACTTTTTTTTATTTCAAATCCTATTTACTTTTGCCATAATTATTTATTTTTTTTATTTCAAGTTAATTTAACTTTATTAAATTTAATAAAATTATTAAATGCCTCATCAAAATTATTTCAATTATATTTTTCAATTATAATATCTATATCTGTGTATGTAGCAGAAAATATTTTTATATAATTTTTTACTGTATTTTTAGTATACCTAAGTTTTTTACATTGTAAATAATTACATATTTTATTATGATGATTATCTGTTTTTATATATTTGATATTTCATAAAAACCTAAATAGATAAAAATATTTTATAGAAATATGTGAAGCTACAATAAATTGTTCCCTACTTGAAAATAATTTAAATAATTTCAAAAAATCTATTAAATCAAATATTTCATCAATAATAACTATATTTTTACCTAAACTACTATTTTTTTTTACCAATTCTTTTATATAGCTAGATTTACCACTTCAACTATTTCATACAAAAACGATATATTTATATTTAGAAAAATCATAATCTATTAAATTTAAATAATCATCAAACTTTCATTTTTTTATCATTCTAAAAAATAATTATATCTAAAACTCTCACTTTTTCATATTAATTCCTGGTCTATAAGTTTTTTATGTATTAATTGCACTTCCCAATGTATAAATAATCAATGACTATTTGAAATTTTTTGCTCTGGATAAAGCCTTTTGTACATTTTTTCGAATGAAAATTCTCATTTTATATATTCACAAATATCTGTTTTTTTAGGGATAAAATCTATTTTTTCATTATAAACAAGTAATGCTCTAATAGGTTCTGAAAAAGATACAGTTCTTCTATTAGATCAACTTCATCTTGTATATTGTCATTTTTCCATATTACAAGCTACTACTCTCAATTCTATATCTTTTAAATCAATTTTAGATTTTCAAGTAACTATATCTTTTAATTTATATTTTTTATTTCTTTCTCATAAAAATTTAATTTGTTTAAATTTAAAAGTCATATATTTCCTAAGTTGAGTCTTGATCATAAACCATATTCAAGCTCATAAAGCTCAACTTGAAGCTAAAGAATTAAAAAGCGGAGAATTAGATTCTCAATCACTATTATAATGACTATAAAAATAAGTTAATCCATCAGCTGTAAATTGATCATGAAATCATACTATAGTATTAACTAAAATAACTAACCCTCATACAATAGATAACCCTAAAACAAAAAACATTGCTTGAAAAGGTATTGCTTTTAAATTATCTAATATATTAAAATTATCTTTTGGATCAATTAAAGATTTTCAAGCATTTGTTACTTTTGGTTTTATAAATAATGAGTTTTGAATATTACTAGTTATTTTTGTATCAAAAAAGATAGAATCATCAACTACTAATTCTAAATATAAATTTATATAAATTTTTTTTCATTCATATGTATAATTTTTATATTTTTTTATATCTATTTCTATTTCTTCAACTCATGAATTAACTACAAAATTATGTTTAAATAAAACTTTTTTTGAGTTTACAGGTCTACTATCAATTACAATTACTTCTGAGATTAAACGTAAAACAGCATTTTTTTTATATAATTCTTTATCATATATATCAACAATACATTTCAATAATCCATTATTAGATATATTATTTATAATTTTTATTTTTTTAGATTTACTTTCTGTTTTATAAGATTTTTTTCATGAAAAATCTATATGTTTATCTAAAAAATTAGTTAATTTATTAAACATTATTTATTTTTATTAAAATAAAATTCCGCAATAGTTATATTTTTTTCTTTTAAATAACTAGCTAATTCTTTTCATACATATCTCCAATGCCATGGTTCTATTTCATATCAATCTATTTGTAATCATTTTTGATATGTATTATGAAAACCATATTTATAAGCATTTTCATCTAACCATTTATAATATTTTTGTAAAGTAGAGTTATTTTTCCAACTTTGTTTTGAACTTGCTTCAAATATATCTAATGCTAATCCAGATTGGTGTTCACTAAATCAAGCTTTTGAGCATAAATTATCTGGACATCACCTATCTTTAATTCATTTTTGGTAAGCATAACTTCTATAAGCACTAACAACTACTAATTTTTTGTTAAATTTTTCATAAAAAGACTTTGCTAAATTTTGCAAATTTTCATTTACTACTTTTCTTATAATCTGTCTTCATCATTTAGAATCATAAACATAATTACTAGATAATTTTTCCAAATTTTTTGGGATATATTTTTTATTATTAAAGCTTACTTTTGAATTAACAAATTTTGTAATACTAGAATCAGTTTCTAAATCTAGATTATTTATAAAATCTAATTTAGATTTAATTAACTCTAATTCCATCTTTTTATCTTTTCATATAAAAATATAATCATTTTTAATATTTAGCTTTCATCAATTCAAAAAATTATTAAAAAATCATTTTAAAGCATTTCAATATGAATCAATTATATAATTATGTCAAAAATTATCTAATTCTATAAAAGTTTTATCAACATCTGCTAAAGCTCAATAATTTTCAAATATCTTCTTTCATTGATCAAAAGGAACTATTTTATCATTATTTCAATGAATAATTAAAACTGGTTTAATAAATCTCTTAACTAATAATTTAGTATTATAGCTATCATCTAAAAATAATATTTTTGCTAAATTAAATCAAAATGTTTTATTTGCCATTTCATATCTAGAAGAAAATGGTGAAACTAATACAAGTCTTTCAAAATTATATTTATTAGCAAAATCTGTAGCAACAGCAGTTCAAACACTATATCACCAAATTATTAATTCATTATCTTTTATTTGTTTTTCACTTTTTATTTCTTTATAAAAAGTATCTGAAAATCTATCGACATTATCTTTATAAGGAAATCAAGTACTTTTTCAATAACCTGGATAATCATAAGCCATTACATTAAAGCCTAAACTATTAATATACTTTATTTCATCATAAAAATAATTTAATGGTCATCAATTTCAATGAAAATAGTATACAGTTTTAGATCAAGTTCAAGCAGCTAAATATAGTCAATTTATATTATTTCACTTAGTATCCTTTATATTTATTTCTTCAAAATCTAAATCTGTATCTATATGTCAAACTATATCTTGAACATTTACAAATATAGCTGGAAATGTTGCAATAGATTGAATAGTTTTAGCAAAACCAATTAAAATAATATATATAAATAATATTATTCATAAATAAGTTAATAGTTTTTTATTCTTTAATCCTTTATTTTTTATATTTATAAAAATATTTTTAAATCATCTTTTTTTTATCATTTTTGAATTTAAATTATAAATCTATCTCAAATCTTTTTTCATTTCAGAGTATTATATCTTTTATTATATATAATATATCTATTAATTTAGTTTCTTTAAATCTTTTATCTAAATCTACTTTATTTTTATGAAAATTTGTGTTTACTATATTTGGATTAATTAAATACACTTTTTTTCATTCATTTTTAAGTCATCAAGCAAATCACCTTAATCAAAATTTTGAAGCTTGATAAACTGATGCATTTTTCATAAATTTCTTTGATATAATACTTCAAATAAAAATTATTTTTGTATTTTTATCTATATTTTCTTCTAATATTTTTAATAATCTAACATTTGCTAATAAATTTAGAGTTATTATATTTTCATATTTTTCTAAACTATTATCCTCAAATTTTCAAAACTCTCATACTCAAGCATTTAAAATAAAAATATCAATTTTTTTATTTCAAATACTTTTTTTTATTTTTTCAAAAGTTTCTATTTTTGTTAAATCAAATCAATTTTCTCTTGAAAATCAAAATATATGATAATTCTTTTCTAAATTAGAATTTAAATATTTTCATATTCATTTTGAATGTCATGTTATTAGTATATTTTTCATATTTATTAATTTTTTTTATAATACTAATCTAGGAACCGGTACCTATCTAATATATTTAAATCTTAGGTACCGGTTCCATTACAAAATATTATTTTTTATCTAAACATATAAAACATTTTTTATCTAAACTTCTAAAAAGCTCATAAAAGTAATCTCTCATTTCCCTTTTTTCTCTTATAAAAACTCAATCTTCTTCTTTTAGTCTATATAATATATCAAGTTTAGGATATTTTTTTAATATGTTATTATAATCTGATTTAGTATATAATAATCATGATACAAAAGTAGAACTTACTTTGTCCATATCTATTTTAGATTTTATTTCTTCTATAAATTGTCAATAAATTTCTTTATAATTTTTTACTGGTAAAAGTGGTAAAAATCTAAGTCATACATTATAACCTTTTTCAAGTAAAATATTTATAGATTTGATTCTATCATCTAAACTAGAAGTTCAAAATTCATATTTATCTATAAGATCTTGTGGATTTAATGAAAAAGCAAATTCAGTATTTTTTGGAATAAATCATAAATCCAAAATAGACTTTATATTCGCTGATTTTGTTCTTATTTCCATCATAGATGAAGTAAAATTTTCTCATGTTCTAACACTATGAAATGGTGAATTAATTTTTTCAAAAAATGGTACAAAGTTTTTTAAAAATCCAGATATATTATCCATTCCTAAAATATCAGAATAATCACTAGAATAAAACCAAATTTTATCTTTGTATTTTACATCAGTTTTTAGATTTAATTCATAATCATTTTTTTTATTTTCTATTTTTTCTTGTTCCAAATTTATATTTTTTACTTTTTCTTCTATTTGTTTTCTAATATCGTCATAGTTCACAAAATATACAGGTATATCATTTTTAAAAGCTCATTTCAAAAAACAATAAGAACAGTCAAAAACACAATTTAAACTTGTTTTAAAAAAATAAGAAGTTTTATCATTATGTCAGTATCAATTTGGAGCATCTGTAATAGCAGAAGAATTAAGTTTTGCTATTATAAAACTATTATTATTTGCTCAACTTGGTAATTCCTTATCAAATAAATTTTTATAATTATCTATATAAATAATTTTTGCACTTTCAAATTTGTCTAAAGTTTTTTTAGTTTGATCTAAATCTTTTGCTTGATTTTCAATATATATTAACATTAATTTTTACTTATTTTCTAAATAGTTTTCTAAATTTTCTAAAAATTTCTTAGATTCTTGTTTTGTGTTTTTTATTTCTTCTAAATTTCTAATATATTTATAAAAATATTCTTCAAACTTTTCTCAAGTTAAAACTTCATATTTATTATACAATTTTTTAAAAATAATTTTTTGTGTAAATGAAAAAGAAAAATAATTATTATATTTAGTTAAATCAACTTTCTCTAAATTATTTTTTTCTAAATATTTTTGTATTTTTTTTATTAATTTTAAATAATCTATATTTTTTTCTAAATATTTTTCTGCTTTTTTGAAATCAAAATTTTTAGTTTCATCTCATACTTTATCAACTGGTATTTTTAAAATAATTCTTGCTAAACTAAAACTTTCACAAACTTTTTCAAATCAATAGGATTCCATATCTACATATACTTCTCATCATAATTCTTCAATATCATAAACTACTTTTTCACTAGATACAATACTTTCTAATTCTCAAAAATCTATAATATTTGGAACTATTAATTCTTTATTATTTGATATATTTTTTACTCTTCACACTTGAATAAAATCTTTTTTTTCATTAGTATATCAACAAACTCATATATTGATAACAAAATCTACTTCATTATTTTCTAAATATCTAGATAAATTTAAAATCATATTATAATTTCAAATTCACACACTTAAAAAACTAATATTTAATCCATTAAACTTAGTTTTTTTGATTTCTTTTTTAATAGGATTTAATTCTCCCGATAAAGCTGATACTATTAATATTTTTTTCATATTTTATATATTTTTATAATAATATACTTTTAAGTTAAAAATTCAATAAAAAAATAGAATATATTTTAAAATATATTCTATTTTTCTTCTTTATTATCAACTTGCGATAATCATTTATCTATATCTTCCTGCATTCATGTTACTACATCAGCAATAACTCCTACCGCATTATTTATTCATTTATTCTTTAACATTTTTTTAGTAGTTTCATCTGGAACTTCTATTTTTATTGATTGTTTATTATTCATGATTTAGAATTTATTTAATAATTTATTTGTTTTTGATTTTGTATTTTCGAGTACATGTGATATTTCGAATTTACTACTTCCTATATTTAATCATCTAACATCTTGCAATGCATATTCAAAATTTTCTGAAATATTATCATTATCCAACAAGTGTCATTCTTCAAGAACGGTTATGAAGAAATTATTTGTAAAGCTATATGCTAAATCTCTTGATAATTTTATAACAACCCTTGGTATAGATTTTAACTTTCTTCAATTTCTTTTTTCAAAGTGTTTTTTATAATCTTCAGGATATGATTTTTTTTTGAAATTTTTTACTAAAGAATCAGCTCATCTATCAGAAATAGTAAAATCAATTCAAATGACTTCATTTATATTTCAATTATTATCATAATATTCAACTACATAATCAATTCAAGATGTAATATCATCGAAATTAGAAGTTTTTCTAATTCTAACTTCATAATCTCTCTTCTCAAATTCAGCTTGTAATAATCTTCATATAGCTATTTCTACTAATCACATCAAATCTTCTTTTCACTTCTGCTTATTAATTTTTTCAAAAATTCATTTCCATTTTTTAGATAATTTATGTTCAGTTTCAGGATAAGAATAAATGATTTTATAAGATTCATACCAATTTAAAAGATTCGATATATCTTCATCTTCTAAACTAGATTGTCATATATTTTTTCATTCATTTTTTAAAATTTTTCAAATAGGCTTTAAGTACTTTGTATTTAAAACTTCATTTGGATCTGGAACAACTAAATCATTATCTAAATCTCTATAAACATTATTTCAATACATAAATTCTTTTTTATAAATATTTATATAATTTTAACATAAATACTTATTTAAAACAAAAAAAGACTTAATTATTTAGTCTTTTAATTTTTGTACTGATTTTAAATTTAACATTATATTTCAATTTATTTTAACTCTTATTTTTTCAAATATATATTTTTTTCAATCAAGTATTTCTTCAATATATAATATTATCTCAGTTATTATATATTTTTCTCTATCAATTATTTTTTTCTTTTCTAAAAATTTTTCTAAATCATTATTTTCTATAACTCTCATAATTTTAATTACTAAACTCTCAAAATATTTTTATATCCATTTGATTTACTTTGAAATTTTTAGGCAAACTAGCCATATTAAAGCATTGATCAAAATCTTTTATTTCTCAAGTATTTTCATCAATTAAATGAATATGGCTTCATTTATTTTTTTCAAAATAAGCTTTTTTTCAAATTCATACAACCTTTTTTAAATCTCATCTTTCAACTAATTCTTCAACATTTCTATATATTGAAGACTTACCTGCTTCAGGATATTTTTTTGAAATTTTTTCATAAATATCTGCAACTGTTAAATGATATCAGTCACAAATATCAACAATTTCATTTGTATAATAATGTATTTTCATTTTTTAAATTTAATTATATTAATTTTATA
The DNA here is from genome assembly GCA_026988025.1 of Candidatus Altimarinota bacterium. GTDB lineage: Bacteria > Patescibacteriota > Gracilibacteria > BD1-5 > UBA6164 > UBA6164. Next base: position 16,123 of record JALSMB010000067.1, read on the forward strand.
ATAAACAAAAAAAAGAATAAATCAAATCTTTTTGAGAATAATTCTCATTTTCTTTTGACAATAAATAAAAATTAATATACTATAGTTATGAGATTAATTCTCATTTTAAATATTAAATAATTATAAAATTATGGAAAATACTGTAAATATGCCTAGAGTTCCTTTAATTGGTGAAGATGCTCCAGCATTTTCTGGACCTTCTACTACTTGACCAATTAACTTCCCTGCTGATTATGAAGGTAAATGGGTTGTATTATTTAGTCATCCTGCTGATTTTACTCCAGTTTGTACTACTGAATTTATTTGATTTCAAGCTAAAAAAGCTGAATTTGATAAAAGAGGTGTAGAATTAATTGGATATTCTGTAGATGGAATACATTCACATATTGCTTGGGCTCATAACATAAAAGAAGTATTTAATGTGGATATAGAATTTCCTATTATAGCAGCTCCTTCTATAGCTGTAGATTATGGTATGCTACAACCTAGTGCTGATAATGCACATACTGTTAGAGCTGTATTTATTATAAATCCAAAAGGTAAAATTGCTGCACTTATGTATTATCCACTTTCAAATGGTAGAAATATAGATGAAATTTTAAGATTAGTAGATTCTTTACAAATGTCAGCAGAGCATGGTAGAGCTACTCCAGCTAACTGGCCAAATAATGATATTTTTGGTTCAGATGTAATTGTACCACCAGCTGAAAGTTTAGAACAAGCTAAAGAAAACCCAGCTAAATATGAACATAAAGATTGGTATTTATGTACTGAAAAAATGCCTAAATAGTTTTCAAAATAAAAAAAAGATTTACAAATCAATTTGTGAATCTTTTTTATTTTTTCAATAGTCAAATCATTTCTTCAGCTGTTTTTTCTGCTTCAACTATTATATTTTCATCTTTTACATTTAATTTTTTTATTAGATTTTTTTCCTCTTTAAAATTAGTTTTTACTATTACATTAGAATTAGGATTAATCTTTTTTATTATATCCACTATTAAATATAATTTTTCATTTTTTCAAACAGAAAGAATTATATTCTTTGATTTATTTATTTTTATAGATTTTAAGAAATTTTCATTAAATGCATTTCAAAAGATAATTTTTTTATTATCTTTTTGTCATTCTTTAAAAGCTTTTTCTAGATTTTCAACTATTATATATTTAATATTCTTTTTATCTAAAATATTAGAAATTATTTTTCATAATCTTCAATATCAAATCAAAATAGTATGATCTTCAAAATCATCTTTTTCATTTATTTTTTTACACTCATGTTTTCATAATAATAAATCTACTATAGCATCTATATTTTTTAAAATAATAGGGGTTATAATCATAGAAATAATTATAACAATGATTAATATTTGTCATATTTGTGTATTTATAATATTTTTAGAAACTGCTAATTCAAAAATAACTAAACCAAATTCTCAAAATTGAAATAATGTTAAAGCAGTTTTTAATGCTACTTTTTTATTATTAGTAAATTTTATTATAAAATATATAACAAAAATTTTAATCAATAACCCTAATCATAAAATAATTAAAATAATATTTATATTTTGAAATATAATATCAAATTTTAACTGCATTCAAACAGTAACAAAGAAAAAACCTAAAAATAAATCTCTGAAAGGAATCAAATCTGCCTCAACTTTATGTTTATAATAAGTTTCAGCAATAAGTAATCAAGCAATAAATGCTCAAAGAGAATATGTAAATCAAAGAAAATGAGCTAAATATGATGTTCAAATAATAATAAACAATATAAAAGCTATAAATATCTCATTTGATTTAGTATTTGAAACTTTTTCTAAAATATGTGATAATAAATATTTTCATATAAGCCACATTCAAACAAATAAAACTATAGCTTTAATAAATACTAAACCTAATAATTCTCATATATTAGTACTTCATATAGATATAATAGTTATAAATAAAAGTATTGGTATAACTGCTAAATCTTGAAAAATTAAAATTCATACTGATTTTTTTCAATATGGTTTTTTTATTTCTCAAGACTCTGATAAAGTTTTTAATACTATAGCTGTAGATGAAAGAGTTAATCATAATGCAATAACTATAGATACTACAGAGCCTAATCAAAAAACATAAAATCAAAGTAAATAAAAAATAAATCACGTAAAAATAAATTGTAATCAACCATATCAAAAAACATATTTTTTCATTTTCATCAAATGTCTAACTGAAAATTCTAATCAAATTGTAAACATCAAAAATACAACTCAAAATTCTGCAATTATTTTAAGATTTTCATTTGATACAACAGATTCATTTAATCAAAATGCATAACTCAAAATCGTTCATGTAAAAATATAACCTATTATTGTAGGCATATTTAATTTATTTAAAACTACATTAAATAATGTAGCTAAAAATAATCCAAATATAATTATTTCAAATACCATTTACTTTTCAAATTATAGATTAAACAACTATATTAACATCAATTATATTTCAGTTTTCATCAACTTTTCATCAAAATTGTTTAAAATCTGTTAAATTATTATCACATATATTTTTAATCCATTCTCATTTTATTTTTTTCACTCAATGTGATACTAAATTTCAATCTTCTTTCAAAAAATTAATATTTATTATTTTTACTCAAACATCTAACAATATTTTTCTTTTATATATATGTCTTTTACATTTAGCTAATCATAAAAGTTTTGAATAACTTATTGGTAATAAGTTTACAATATAATCAGGTTTTGATTCTACTATTTTATTAACTATTTTTTCTTCCCAGAAATCAAATAATCATTTTGTATCAATTGGAAGTTTATAGTTTCATATTTTATCAAGAGGTTTTACTATACCATACATTCAAGATAAAATTAAAAAATTTTCTTCAAAAAATATTTTTCAATTATTACTCATTCATAGATAATCAATAGCATTATACATTACTCCTGAATACCTTTTTATAGATTCTAAATATTCTTTTTGATTTCATTCACAAATAGTTTTATTTAAATTAACTCATTCCTCAAATCTATCTCACTTACATTTTAAATCCTTTTCATCAACATTTATAGATATATCACATGGTTTATTAAATCTAAAACTTATTTCTTCATTTTTAAATTCTCATCATTTATTTTTTCACTCACTTGGAGGAAGTAAAAATAGTATTTTCATATTTTTTTTATTATTTCCAATAAATATTACTCTTAGTAATTTTTTCTTTAAATTTTTTATCAACAACACAATACTCAGGAACAAAATTCCAATCTACTTTTCATTCTCAATCTATATTTAAATAATCAGCTAAATCTGGTGATAAATCTATTCACGCTTTCAATCAAAAAGTATTTTTACTTTTTTTATCTCAAAAAACATATTCAAAATCATCTTCACCCAAAGGTCAAACATCTTCCCATTGAGCATAGGCAATTTTTCAATTACTTTCAAATTTTATCCATCTATTTTTAATTATACTTTCATTATTATTCCATTTCTTTAAAAAATACCATGGTATTTTTTTTGAATTATTTTTTCTGTTTCAGTCTTCATCAAAATCATTGTAAGGTAATGCAAAATAATACTTATTTTCATTTTTTGAATGAACTAACCAATCTTCATCCCATGCACTAGATTTATTTGATATAAAAGCATTTGAACTATTTGATTCTTCTCAAACCCAAAAAACTGATGCAATAATATTTTTGTGAATTTTATAATAATCATTACATACTTTTTGATTTAATCATTCTATAATGCTATCAATTATAGTTTTTATTCTTATAGGTAATACTCTACTTCAAATTTTTTTTTCTATCCTATTAATTAAAAACTCTAAATTAATATTTTTCTCTAACGAAAAATTTAATAATTTATTAATAAAATTATCTATTAATATTTTATCATTATCTGTAATAATATAACTATTATTTGTTTTTAATAAAACATTATCTTTACTAAAACCATTAGTATACGAAATATTAAAAAATGAAAATAATATAATAAATATTATTATAAATTTATTCATATAAATTAAATAAAAAACTAAAATATATTAACTAAAAATTTTATTAATCTTATTTTTAACTATATCCATAATTGAAACATCACAAAAAAGTTTTAAATATTCATCTTCTATTTTAATTATTAATGAATTATTTCATAAAAAATTTATTTCAGTAATTTCATATTCTTTAGTTATATCATCTAAAAGATTATCTATATTTTCTAAAGCTGATTCATAATTTTCTATTTCGTTAAAAATTAGATTATCTTTGTTTATTGTAAATTTGTCACTTCAAATAGTCTTTTCTAAATTATTTATAATAGAATACATAATTGGTGATAATTTATTTTCTTGTTCTATATTTTTTATATTTTCCATAATTTTATAATTAAATATTAATTTATTTTTCCCAATAAGTCTCTTGTCTTACTAATTTCTTTATATCATTTTTATCTTTTAAAATTTCTTTTAAAGCTTCTTCACAAAAAATAGTATTTTGACTTCATTTGAAAAGTATTACATATTTTTCTTTAGTTTTTTCTAAAGCTTCTTTTAAATATTTTCAAGCTTCTTTAGAAGATATAAAATTTTTTACTTGTTTTCAAAAATATTTTTTTGTTTCTTTTCATATACTAAGTAATAAATCACTATTTTTTACTAAATCAAAAATTTCTTTATGTTTTTCTTCTGAGTATTTTCATAATTCTCTCATATCTCACATTATAAATCATAATTTATAATCAGAAAATAAATTATCTCTAATAGAAATAGTATTTTCTATCATCTTCTTCATACTTTCAGGTCAAGCATTATAAGTAGAATCTATCAAAATAGAATTATTTACTCATTTAAATATACTAAACCTTCATCATTGATTTTTTAATTCTAAATAATTATCTAAAGGATAATTTATTTTTAAATAATCCAAAATTTTAAATCATAACTCAATATATAAATAATTTTCTTCTCCTAAAATATTTGTTTGTATAATATTTTTTCAAAAATTTATTTCTGAAACTATATTATCACCTTTTAATAAATAATTTCATAAAACTTTTTGTTTTCAATAATATTGTTTTTTTCATTTTATACTATCAAAAATATTTTTTAAATAATTATCTTTATAATTTAAAAAAGAAATATCTTTTGAATTATCTATAAGTTTTATTTTTACTTTTAATATTTGATTTATATTTTGAAAATTTTCTATATGTATAGAATCAAGTTTAGTAAAAACTGAAATATTTGGTTTAACTATAGTTAATAAAAAATCCATATCTCAAGGATGATCTACTCAATATTCTAATAACAAAACCTCATATTGTTTTTTTCAAAAAATAGATAACTTAATTATTTTAAAAGCTACCTTTATTAATGATTTAATTCATGGATTAAATTTTTCAATTTTAAAAATAGAAAAAACTAATCAAAGCTCTGAATTAAAATTTTTAGGTGAAGTATATATTTTTTTACCTTTTATATATTTTTCTAATATTTGAAAAACTATCATTCTACAACTAGTTTTTCAAACACTTCATGTAATTCATATAACAAATGGATTTGTTCTTTTTATATAAATTCTAGTAAAAAATGCTAAAATTTCATATATTATATTAAGAATATTTTTTTTCATTTAAATAATTTTTTATAAAATATTTTCTTAAAAAATTAATTTTAATTTTGAAAATTTCTAATTGATTATCATCTAAATTAAACGATAAAAAATCTAATAATTCATCAGTTGATTTAGTTAAAAAATCTGATTTTAAAAATTTAACATAAACTCATTCCTCTATTTCTATTCTAAAATATAAATCATCATTTTGAGCTATATTATTATTTTCAAATCTAATAGGTGAAAAAGATAAAAATTCATCAGTTTTTTCATCAGTAATATAAATAATATTTCATTTTAATGAGTTAACAAATTCTGATATATTATATTCCCTCATATCATTAGTATCATAAGGATTTTTTACATATATTTTTTCTCATGAAAATCATACAATAGTTACTAAATGACTTCAATGTTCTATTTTATCATCAATTTCTCATCTAAAATCTACACTAGTCATGAAAATTCAACTACTACTAAAATTATTCAAAAAATTATAGAAATCTTCTTTTCAGTTAAATTTTTTATTATAAACTTTTCAAGTTAATCACTCATTTCTAGCTAACTCTAAAATAGCATAATTATTCCAACCAGTTTCTTTTGTGAAATATTTATAGTTTTTTTCCTCTCAGCTATTTAAATCTAAAAAAACATAATCTTTTTTTGATATTTCAGGAATATCATTTGAATCAAAAGGTACTCAATAATGATTCATAGAAAAATTTAAACAACTAATCGCACAGCTTCTTTTTCTCCAATATTCTTCATCATCTAAAATATCTAATGTTTTCTGACAAACATTAGGAACTCAAACTATTTCTTCTCATATATGATTAATATCTTCATGCCTTATATTTTCACACATTGATTTATTATAATTTTAATTAATAATATATAACTATATTATT
>JALSMB010000068.1 GCA_026988025.1 Candidatus Altimarinota bacterium
CTCAACTAGCAAAAATACTTAATTCAGCAGCATTTGAATTAGTAATATTTATCAAAGAAATAGTTATTATAACTAAGAATGTATTTAATAGTTTTATAAGCATATTTTAAAATAAAAATTAGGGAAATTTAAAAGTAATTTGGCTTTAACCTCTTTTTCCCTAACTCGTAAATGTATTATAATAATATTTTTTAGATATACAAATTTCTAATGTGAATATTATGTGAAGATTAAAAATATATCTTAAAACTAAATCCTTTTCATTTATCTGATTTTATTTCATATTTCCATCAATGAGAGTGGATAATCTTACTTATTATACTTAATCATACTCCTATTCATCTAGTAGTAGCATCTCACGTTTTTTCTATATTACCTTGATAAAATTTTTCAGTTAAAAATGGAACTTCTGATGATTTAATTCAAACTCAATCATCTAGAAAATCAATATAATTTTTAGTAATATTTATTTTTAAATTACTATTTTTTCATGCATATTTCAAAAAGTTTCAAATTATATTATGAATTACCTGCATAAATAAATTTATATCAATTTCTTTTCTAAGGTCATCATCTCATGAAACTTTTATTCTTTGCTTATTTTCTTTTAATCTTTTTTTATGAGTTTCTACTAACTGTTTAATTATTTCAGATACATTTTTATTTTCCAAAATTAATGACAATTTCTTTCTGTCATCTTTTTCATAATCCATTATTTTATTAACTAATGAAATTAGTCTTTTCATTTCATCAGTTATAGCATCAAGATTTTTTTGATCCAATTTAATAACTCAGTCAGAAATTCACTCTAGATAACATTGTATAGAAGTTATTGGTGTTTTTAATTCATGGGATATATCAGCTAATAATCTTGACCTAATCTCATCCTGCATATTAATTTTTTTATTTAACTTATTAATAGCAGTAATAAGTAATCAAATTTCATCTTTTTTATTATGGTATTTTAATTCTATTTTATCATCTTTTCAAATAATTTCTTTTGTATTAACTGCATTTTTTATACTTGCCGTTACTTCTTTAATTGGAAGTATAGTTTTTCTTATAAAAATCAATAATCAAAAAATTATAATTCACATAGCTAATATATTTGTTATTAACATTGATAATGCCATTTTTTTAACAAACTTTGATTCTAGTGAAGTATCATCTCTTAATGCTTCTAAAACTTTTCAAAAATTATCAGTAGGGATTATTTCTTCAATATATTTAGGTGCAATACCACTTTTAACTAGATAATTAATTACTATATCTATATTTTTCTGTTTTGTAAGAGGGATTTTTCAATTATTATTTTCTAATAATTCAAAAAATTCAATCTCAGTATCTGTAAATATACTATCAATATCATCTATAGTTTGTTTTTTAATTACATCATTAATATAGTCAATAGTGATATTATCTCTAGTTTTTAATTTTTCATTAAAATAATTTCATAAATATGAAGAATAAAAAACATAAAAAGCAGCTATATTTATTCATGCAATAAATATTATACTAATAAGCAATGATATTATAAATTTTCTAGATAAAGACATATTTTGTTTTATTTATTAATTCTATATCATTCTCATCTTACTGTTAGAATAATATCTTTTTTTCATATTTTTTTCCTAATATTTTTTATATGCGTATCGATTGTTCTGTCATATAAATATTTATCATATCAAATGATTTCCTTCATTATTGTATCCCTTGTAACTATTCATCAATCTGCCTCAAATATTTTCTTTAATATTTCAAACTCATTTCAAGTTAATCAAATATTTACTCAATCAATTTCAACTATTTTTTTATCAATATTAACATTAATTCATTCAAATGAAATTAGTGTATTACTCAAATTATTTTCTCAAGACCTTCTAATTATAGTATTTATTCTAGCTAATAATTCTCTTGGTGAAAAAGGCTTTGCAATATAATCATCAGCTCAGATTTCTAATCATTTTATTCTATCAAGCTCACTTCATCTAGCAGTTAACATAACTATAGGTACTTGAGAAGTTTCTCTTATTTCCTTTGTAATCTGAATTCAGTCTTTTCAAGGTAAATTAATATCTAATATAATTAAATCTGGATTAACTAGATTGAATTTATTAATAGCATCAGTTCAATCAAAATGTAATTCTATATTGTAATTAGAATTTTCTAAATATAATTTCAAAGAAGCAGAAATTCATTTATCATCTTCAATTATTAAAATTTTCTTCATATGTATATGTTAGTTAAATTAAGCCAATTTTACAGAAAATTGTTTTTTTTTCAAATTAAATTTGCATTTTAATAAAAAATTTATAAAATCCCCTCTGTAAAAACGTTCTTTATTATTTAAATACACTAATTATGGCTTTTTGACCAAAGAAAAAACACTCTAAATCAAGATCTAAAACTAGAACTAGTAACTGGATTAAATTAACTGCAAGAAAGTTAAAAGAAAGAGTGATGCTAAATAAAGATGCTACTGGTTTAGCTCACTTTATGGCAGAAGATGGAACTTATAACGGTAGAACTGTTATTGCTCCAAAAACTAAAAAAACTAATACTACTAGAGTATAGTTTTTATCTAAAAATAACATAGATTTCACTCTATGTTATTTTTTGTGCTTATTAAAATAAACTGACAAAACACTGTTTTGTACCTATCTACCTAATAAACCCTTATGAATTCTTAAAAGGGAATATATATTAATGCACCCAAATGACAAATACAGTAAAAAATGAAGTAATTGATAACGATAAAAGTGTAATTGAAAATACAAAAATATTCACTTCTAATCGTAAAAAAACTAGAAAATTATTATTTCAAGAATTATATTCTCTTTCACTAAATAAATTTGATAAAGAATTATTTAGAGAGTCTTTTTTTAATGAAGTTCATACATTCAATATAGATGAAAATTATTTATCAGAAATGCATAAAATAGTTATATTCAATGAGAAATTTTTCATACATATATTTAAAATTTATGCTCCAAAATTTGATGTAACAAAAATGAGTCTTTCAAATATATTACCAGTTTACATATGATTAGCGGAAATGTTTTTTATAACAGAAGAGATTCCTGCAAAAGTATCGATAAATGAAGCTGTAGAAATAGCGAAAGTATATTGAGATGATTCATCTAAAAAAATAGTTAATGGAATATTAAATAAAGTTTATAAAAATCATACAGAACTAGATTTAATAAAAAATGAAAAATATGATAATATTAATAAATCATGTTTCATATAAAAAAACACCTACTTAATAGTAGGTGTTTTTTTCTTTACATTTCTAACAAAAATAATAAAATAAAAATAATAAAATAAAAAGCTTAAAGCTAAAAAAACTTTTCTTGGTTTTAATTTTTTTATTTTTAATATTTTATTAATAAAATTAATTAATGATTATTAGAACTAAAGCTATAGCAAGTCCAGCTTTAATAGAAAAAACTGAAAAATTACTTAAAATCCTTAATATAAAACATAAAAATATAGCACATTATATTTTAGCTTTCATTCATAGGTCAGTTGTTAACGAAAAACCTGACTATGCACCCGAACACAACGAAAGACTAGAATTTTTATGAGATGCAGTATTGGAATTAGTTATAACTGATAATCTTTTTAAAGATTATCCAAAAAAAAGCGAATGAGAATTAACGGATATAAGAAGTGCCTTAGTTAGATGAACTAATTTAGCAAAAGTTGCAAGAGAATTATGATTATCAGAATATCTTATTATGTGAAAATGAGAAGAGAAAACATGATGAAGAGATAATAATTATTTATTAGCTAATGTTGTAGAAGCATTGCTGTGAGCAATTTTTATCGACCAATGACTTGATACTGCTAGAAATTTTATAGATAAATACATTTATCCTTCTATAACACTTATATTTGAAAATAATTTAACAAAAGATTTTAAAACCACAATTCAAGAATATGCTCAATCAGAATATGATATAACACCTAATTATAAAGTTATTGATGAATCATGACTCGATCATGATAAAACATTTAAAGTATGAGTATATCTTAATGAAAAACTTATTTGAAAATGAATATGATCAAGTAAGAAAAAAGCACAAGAAAAAGCAGCTGAAGACTGATTTAATAATATAAATAAATAAAATGCAAATACTAATAGCAATAATTATATTCCTAGAAATAATATCATATATAATTATATTTGATGTAGTTCTTTCTTGGTTAACATTGTTTTGATTAAAAATTAGACCAAAATTTATAGCAGATATAATTGATCCTTTATATGAAAATATAAAAAAAATACTACCAACAACACTATGACCAATTGATTTTACTCCAATAGTTGTAATAATAGCTATATTATTTATAAAATGAGCTTTATATATCTTATTTCCAGATTTAGTAACTGAAATAAATAACTTAATGAATTAAATGAAAAAAAATGTTGATTATAAATTATTTTTTACTGTATTGTTCTTAATGATTTTTTGAATGATAATGATTTCATCAGTATCAGTATATTCTTCATTTAGAGTTACTAATATAATGGCTTCTAATTGATATATTGAAAATGCATATAATTATTTTTATGTAGTTAGGAATATATGACATGTATTAATTTCATTGGTATTATTATGAATATTGGTAAAAATCAAATATTCAATTTTTGAAAAATATTCTAAATATATTTTTTGATTCGCTATCACGTTACTTCTTATAGTACTTGTCATATGAGCAACTTATAAATGAGCTACATGATGGATAAGTATTCCTTGAATACCATTTAATATACAACCAACTGAATTTTTAAAACTTTCATTGATTATATTTTTTGCAGCATTCCTTAAAACATATAAATGATATTTAAAAAGTTTTGAGAAATGATATATACCATTTATGTGATACCTATGAATAGTAGTATTACTGGTAGCTTTACAACCAGATTTCTGAACAATTATGGTTATAGTACCAGTTTCAATAATAATGTACTTTTTTGCATGAATGAATAAAAAACACTTATTATGAACTATGTTATTATGAATTATATTAATATGATGAGTTTACACTGCCTGAGATTATGATAAAGAAACATGAAAAAATAAAAATACACTATGATATATAACTCAAAGAATTGATAATTTTCTTGCTGACAATGAAGATGCTATAAATAATAAAACTATAAACTACCAAACTGAACAAGCATTAATTGCAATTTGAAGTGGGTGATTTAGTTGATTATGATTTGGCTGATCAATACAAAAATTTTGATATTTACCAGAAGTTCAATGAGATTTCATATTTTCCGTTATAATAGAAGAATTATGATTTATATGATGATTAACTATAATTTTATTATATTTATATATATGATATAGAGGTATTTATATAGCATTAAGAGTAAAAGATTTATTTGCACAATATGTAGCAATATGAATATCATCGCGGATATTAATACAGGCATTTATTAATATATGAGTAAACTTAAATATAGTACCACTTACATGAATTACTTTACCTTTTGTAAGTTATTGATGATCATCATTATTATCACTTGTTATATGATTAGCAATTTTACTTAATATATCTAGAAATATTAATACCGAAAAGACTTTTTCAAGATCAGACAGAAGAAAACTTATGTTTTAAAATTATAAAATGAATATAACTCCTGCTATGCAACAATATTATGAGATGAAGGAACAATACAAAGATTGTATCCTTTTTTTCAGAATGTGAGATTTTTATGAAATGTTTGATGATGATGCACATATAGCAAATAAAATTCTATGAATAGCAGTTACTAGTAGAAATAAAAATGCAGAAAAACCAACTCCGCTAGCTTGAATTCCTTATCATGCTAAAGAAAAATATCTCCCTTTACTAGTTCAAGCATGATATAAAGTTGCATTTGCAGAACAAATTTCAGATCCTAAATTAAGATGAATAGTAAAAAGGGAAGTAGTTAGAGTAGTTACACCTTCAACAATAAGTTTAGAATGAGAAAGTTATGAATCAAATGAGTCTAATAATTATATAATATCAATCATTGAAGATAATTGACATTACTGAATAAGCTTGTTAGATTTTAGTACAAATAAGTGGTCAACTTGAGAATTTGATAATTTTGAAATACTAAAAACAGAACTATATAAAATTTCCCCTAAAGAAGTTATATTAGAAAAGAAACTATTTTCTAATAATGAAATAAAAGAAATTTTAGAAAAAAAATATTCTTTAAATATATATTATTTTGAATCAAAAAAAGAAGCAAAGAAAAAATTAATCAATCACTTTTGAGTAAAAACATTAGAATGATTTTGAATAGCAGAGAAACCTCTTTCACAAGTAGCATCATCAATGTTATTAGAATATATAGAATCAAATCAAAAAACAGAGTTAAAATTTTTAAATACAATATCTTATATTAGTTTTGATTCATATATGAATTTAGATGAATCAACGATAAAAAATCTTGATTTAATATATAACTTTTCAACAAAATCATGAACACTATGAACGTTATTTTGAGTTTTAAATAAGACTAAAACTCCCATGTGAACAGCTTTTTTAAAAGAACAAATAATTAAACCACTTAATAATATAGATAAAATAAAAGAAAGACTAAATTTTATAGAAGAATTCATTAAAAATAAAATACTTCTAGATAAGATAAGAAATGAACTTTCATATGTATCAAATATAAATTCAATATTAAATAGACTAGCATTAAATAGAGCAAATCCTAGAGATTTACTTAATTTAAAAAAATCATTACAATCTATATTGTCAGTATTTAATCTAATAGAATTAGAATGAAGTAATAAATTAAAACAAATAATAAAATAATTATGATATATTTTTTTACATGAAACTCTGATTTTTTAATTAAACAACAAGTAAAGGCTTGGAAAGATAAATTTATATCTAAATTTTGAGATTTCAATATGATACATATTAAAGATATAGAATTAGTAGATAATAATTTTTTAATTGAAAATATTTCATCTATTAGTTTTTTAGCAGAAAAAAAATTAATTATTATAGACTTAAATGATAAAATATCAGAAGATAAACAAGTTTTTTTTATAAAAGCACTTAACAATATACCTGAGGAAAATATTATTTTATTTAATTCTGTGAATCCTGATAAGAGATCCAAGCTCTATAAAGAACTAAAAAAAATATCTGAATTCAAAGAATTCAATACAAAAGATGATTCAGATTTATTTAAAATAATAACTAATAAGTACTGAACAAAAATAACTAATTCATGAATAAATACTATAATTAGATATAAATCATGAAAT
>JALSMB010000069.1 GCA_026988025.1 Candidatus Altimarinota bacterium
GCACCTGCCTTACAAGCAGGGGGTCGTAGGTTCAACTCCTACATAACCCACCATTAAATTAAAATTAAAAAAACTCTACTAAGTTATTACTTAGTAGAGTTTTTTATTACTTTATTTTTGATTTCTTGTTATTATTATGTTATTATAATAATATATTAATAATTAATTATAGAACTGTGATATTACTTTCTACTTCATCATTAGCATGATATTGATTACATAGAATTTTTAAATTTGCTCATAAAGCTTGATTTGATTGATTGGATCTTTCTTTATGATGAATTAATTATGATTATTGGGACGAAGAATATATAAAAGAATTAAGTGATAGTTTTAATATGCCCGTATTATCAATAACTGCACCTGCAAGGTGAATGAATGAAAAAAAGGTTGATAAAATTATATGAATTGCTTGAATACTATGAACACAATTAGTAACATTCTCTCCACCTCATTTTAGTGATAAAAAGACTACTTGGTTTACAAGATATTTACTAAAAGTCAAAAGAGATACTCATATAAGTATTGCAATACAAAATGTAGAACCCAAATTTTTATTTTTCATTATCCCAGAATATAAAAATGCTACTTTGTTTGAAATAAAAAAAATTACTTGAGATGCTACTTTAGATTTATCTAGTATTGATCCTAATTCATGAATGGATATACTTAAAGCTCAAAAAATGCTTTGAAGTTCAATTAAAAATATTTTTTTAAGTGATAAACATTGATCAAAAAGCTGAATATTACCTTGATGAGCATGAGGTTGAATATCTTATTTACCATTAGAAAGTTTTTTTATGAAATTAAAAATTTCATGATATAATTGATTTATTTCTTTAAAAGTTAAACCTAGTGAATTATGAGTTTGAACTGAAGAAAAAGTTTTACAAAACTTAGATTATTCTATTAGTTATTATAAAAAACATTTTTTAAATTATAAATAAAAAAAAGAAAGATATATCTTTCTTTTTTTTAGAATTTAATCTTCTAAGTGTTTTTTTCATTCAATATATGCATAATACCATATAGATGTTTGAAATATCTCTAAAACGGCTGTAAGGTATCATAATATTAATATAAAAACTATAAATAATATTGATAATATAGTAATTGCCATTATTAAGAAAATTTTAGTAGTAATTAATCATATTGATATTATTATTATTATAGGAAAACTCAAAAATATAAAAAAATTAAATATTACTCTCATATTTAGAAATAACATTAAAAAATATAATTTTATAGTCCTTTTTAAATTTAATATAGTTATTTTAGATGATATTCCTATTGCTTCAAAAACTGATTTATTATCAAGTATTATTATATATTTAGAGTATGAGAATAATATATTTAACATTATTCATAATAATAGCAATACTATGAATACATAACTTATTTGATTTATATAGCCAATTCATATAAATCTTATTGTAAATAAAAAACCATTTAATATACTAATAATTTTAAATTCTGAAAATATATTATTATATTCAAAGAGTGGGAAGAATTTATATAATCATTGTCAAAAAGCTTCACTTGTTGTTAAAGGTTTGTTAAGATTTTTTGAATCTATATATTTTATTAATCATCATTCAAATATTGGTATTAATATAAAATATATTATTAAAAATATTATTGATGATATTATTATTTCAAGAGCATAATTAGAATGAAAAAAATTTAATATTACTTCTAATGCCTGCTCTTTTTTTCAAAACAATACTACATATGTATATATTGATTGATAAACTAGTAATACAGTTAAAAATAATATAGAAATTAATCATGGAAATAAATAAAATTTTTTTATTTTAGTATCGTCTTTTATTATTTCCCATGCTGGAATAATAATTTTATCTTTTAGTAATTTACCCATTTAATTTTTGTACTAAGAAATTAATGAAATTAAAAAATCATTTATTTTCAAAATTTATTATTTTCTGTTCTTTTATATAAATATCATCATATATAAATTTTCTTTCAGTTTTATTTATTAATGTAGAAGGAATTTTTACATTTTTGATATTTTTATCTATTAGAAGATTGATTTTTGGTGTATATAATGTTTTAACTATTTGTTCTTTTTTTAATATATCAATTATTTTATTTTTTATCTTTTCTATATCAGAGTTATTTTTAGTTTCTGATTTTAAATCCTCTAGCAATATATCAAGACTAGTTTTTTTAATATTACTAAAATTATATCAATTTTTAACTTGACTAGAGTGATAGTATGGGAAAATATTATAATCAAAATATCATAAATTAACTCAAGTTAATAACATATCATAATTTTTTTTCTCTGTTAGAAGTTGTGATAAATCTGATATTGTAATAGGAAATAATTCTACATTAATTCATATTTCTTCTAATGAATTTTTCACAAAGTAAGCAGTTTCTTCTAGTTCTTTTTCTGTAGAAATATAATATAAATCTATTGAATATTTTTCTAAATCATCATTATAATAAAATTTTTCATCTAGGTTACTTAATTTTTCTAACTTATTCTTATCAATCTCTACTTTGACTGTTGCCTCAATAATTTTTTCTTTTTCTTTTTCTTTTTGAATATATAAATTTTTAATAAAAGCTAATTTATAATTTTCTAATTTCTTTTTATTGTTACTGTATAGAAAGAAAATTTCCTCTTTTAATTCCTTTTTTCAATTCTCTTCAAATATTATTTTGTAACTATTAGTTCATTCTTTTAATGTATTATAACTTAATTTTAATCTATAATAAAATTTTGAATTACCTTTTTTATAATTTGTTAATTTATAATCATTTATATATATAGCATCGATATTTTTTCATGCATTTCATTCTAATAATATATCACCTTTAGTAATAAAATTGTACTTATCTACATAAGTAGGTGATATTATATATTTTGAATCAGTTTGAAATTTTTCAATTGTTAAATTTTCATTTTTTAAATTAAGATCTATTATTTTTGATTTTTTCTCAATATTTACCTCATTTGAATATTTTTTTGTACTAGGTAAGTAATTTGATATTATTTTTGATTTTTTATAATATCCTAAAGTTGATAAAATTTGTTCAAAATTTTTGTTAGATAATGATTTATTTACTGATTTTTCAGTTAAATATGGATTATTTATTTCTTTAAAATTATCTTCTCAAATTAATTTTAATAAATTTGATGTATTTATTTTATTAAATATGTGGTTCCTTAAATTAATATTATTAATATTATTAATATTAATAAAAAGTGATACATATTGAGGAAGTGTATATTTATGACTTTTTAACCTAGGTATACTATCACCAATAATATTTCTATTATCATTAAATATATTTACTACTTCTTTATTTTGTAATAAACTATTTGTATTAGGAAATAGTTTAATAATTAGTTTTGAGATATTTCAATTATTATTAAATTCATTTCTTGTTAAGAAAATTTTTGTTATTCATAATGTAGAATCAGAAGATATATTAGATATTATAAAATCTCAAGAATATATTTGTTCACGAGTAGGAAAATCTCAAAATATAGTATCATTTCATATTGAATCAATTGTTGATTTTGACAATATTGGTTGAAAAAAGATATTCATAAAATTAATATCTCTACTATTATTTTTAAAAATAATAGTATTGTTATTTTTTTCTATTGTAGTTTCATTTAATAATGAAGATGTAATTTTATTTACTCAAGTATTTTGAAGTAAATTATATGTAGCAATTATATCATCTGTTGTTATTTTTTCTCAATTCGACCAAAAGATATTGTTATTTAAATAACATTCTATTTGTTTAAGGTTATCTATATCACAACTAGCTAAATCTGATACTATCTTATTTTGAATTGGATCATATTTTAGTAATGATCTATATAGTAAACTAACTATATATTTATTATTTCAATTTAATGGTTTAAGTGGATTTAAACTTGGAAAACTTCATATCAATCATTCAGATACTGTACCTCATTTAATCGGTATTAATTTAGAATCATTATATAAAAAAATATATATAAGTTGTGATGAAGAAATAACCAAAAAGACAATACTTATTAAGAATAAGTATTTTTTTAGTTTAATTATTTTATTATGAATCATATTTATTTAATAATTATGCTGTTGGCAAAAGGTATAATGCTACAGAATTTAAAATAAAAAGTGTTCATAAAATTATAGTAATATTATGTAAAACTTTTTCAGGTCATCTTTTTGTGTTTTCTCCCATTCAACCACTCATACTTGTTAGGTTTAAACTAACATTTTTATTTTGAACTAGTACAAAAAATATTAACAAAATTGCTATAATAATTTCAGCAAATTTTAATATATCAGACATATTTTTATTTTTTAGAAAATAATAGTGAATAAAACATATTCAAAATTGTAAAAATTGCAACAGCAATTACAAAATTAACCCATCAATTAATAGAATATGAAATTCAAGGTATGATTAATAAGTTATTTACTATATAATCAAACAACCATAAGATCACTCAATTTATTATAAATGCTACTAATCATAGAAATACAAAAAAGAGTGGTATTGATAATATTCTTAATATTGGCTTTATTGTAATATTAATTAATCACAGTATTACTCATCACAATAAATATGTTTTTAATCATCATGCCACTGCTATACCAGCCTCTATTCACTTATCAGGATTTGCAGCTAAAAGATAGGTCATTAACCATAATATTAGTGCATTTATTATTATTGAAAATAGAATTCTCATTTTAATTTAGATTATAATTTTAATAAATTTATCATTTTTTCAGAAATAGTTAATTCAATTTTATCTGACTCTTCAATATAATTTGATAATGATGACTTAATATCAGACATATTTTTTCTTGTTATTTTTACATCTATATATCTTAATCCTTTTTTATTTAGGTTTAATCTTAATCATATAGGTGATTCTGACTTATAAATAAATCAGAATGATTCAATAGATGAATAATCATAAAATACTCAATCAATTTTTATTCAATTAGTTGTTATTTTTACTTCAACTGTATCAACTGAATTATTTTCTACAAAATAATAAAGTCAAGCTATTAATAATATAATAAAACTTAATCCGTATTGTTTTGTGAAAAATCACCATATAGTAGATCATATAACTATAGATATAGCTATTATATACCACATTTTTCATCTATTTTTAGTATCATTAAATTTCCAAGAATATATATTATCAGACATATTTAAATTTTATTAAATTAATTTTAATTATGTTACTTATCATAAATTATCAATAATAACTTTTATTATAAACCATGCAAGAGAAGCAATTGCAAATCATCAAATAGCCATAATAATTGTATCTTTTCATTTTGTTTTATCTTGTTCTAATGAACCAAGTAATATTTTATATGCTCATATTATAATAAATATTATAGCAACTGTTCAAGCTATAGTTATAAAAAAATCTATAGCTCATCTTATAATATTTGGTATATCTGAAACGTGAATATCTCAAGTTCTAAGAGCTTCTTGTGTATTTGAAGCTCAGGTTCAAGTACCTCTTTTACCTATAAAATCTCATAAAAAACCTCAGTCTTTAACTCAATTAGCAAACGTAAATTGAAGTGATAACATATATCATATAAATGTATAAAATATTTTATTCATATTAATTATTTATTAGGTTATAATCAGAGGAATTATTATTCATTTTTACTAGACTATCTAAACTTGGGTTATAGTATTCAGTTAGAAAACTTACTAATTCTTGTTTATCAAGTATATCAGCTCTAAGTCAAACATTTTCAAGTCATGTTTTTATTGAATTAGATCTTGCAATAAGTCATTTTTTTGATTTACTAAAATTTTTAATTTGAGTTCTTATTTTTAATAAATCTTGTCACCCGTTTATTGATTGCCAAAAAGTATTAAATACTCACATTATACTATCATCTTTTACACTCTTATTTTCATTTGTATCGTAGGGTAGTATTATATAAAATTCTTTTTTCATTATTTGTGCTACTTCAATTAATTTACGAAGATATTCTATATATTCATATGTTTGATTTTGAAGTAGTGGATTTTTTTGTTTTAATGCTTTATCATTAAGGTTATTTAAGTATCAATCAATATCTAATTTTTTAGAACGAACTAATATTTGAATTGGAAAATCTAATGAATTTAAGAATCTTTGAAAACTTATTATTATAGAATCTTGTTCATCAGTATTTTTTAATAAAAAATTAACAGTGCTACATTTCATTACTAATCTAGCACTATCATCTTTCATTATTATTATATTTTCTCTTATTTGTGAGAAAGGAAGATATCTTTGAGTAGATCCATCAGGATGTTCTTTTTTAGAATTTTTAACTGGCATTGTATTATATAGTATTAAATTTTATTTAATTTATTTTCTAATTCATTAATTTTATCAATTTTACTTGTGAAATCTATTTTTTCTTCTTTTTTAGATTGACTACTTGTTAAATATCATATATCTATAGGTTGAAATGAATCTACTCATTTAACCCAGACTCTTTCTTCAGTATTACTTTTAAATCTAATAAATGATAATACAAAAGGAATAAATGTCATTTCAGAATATTTAAACAAAGCAATAAGTAATGTAATAGAAAATATTATAAAAGATGGAATAATAGCAATTTCAGTAGATGTACTTTTTGCAAGAGAAGTGAAAATATTATATGCTATTGTTCATCATATAATCATTATAGCCAATTGTCTAAGACTTAATCATGCTACTATAGGATCTTCATTCTCTATTTGTACTGGTATTTTATACTGCATTATATTAAAATTAAAAACCTCTCTCTTGAATTCTCTCTCCTTAACAGGAGAAAGAGACTACAGTTTTGAAGCTAAATAAATATATATACTTTATTATATTGTTTTTAATCTATTTTTCAAATAGTTCTTTCCAAACTTTATCTTCTAATTCTTGCATTATTTTATAATCATCATTTAATTCATGATCATATCACAATATATGTAATATTGAATGAATAATTAATTTATAAAATTCATTTTCAGATCATAGTTTATATTCTTTTCATTGAGAAATTATTTTATCTTCTGATAAAATAATTTCTCAAGCTAGGTCTGAATCTTTTATATTTGAAAAATCTTCGTAATAATGAAAACTTAAAACATCAGTAGTTTTGTTTATTTTTCTATATCCATTGTTCAATTTTTGTATACTATAATCATCTAAAAAGACTATATTCAGTATACCTTTTTGTTCTATAGTCACTACTTTAGAAATAATATCAAAGATATTGTCAATAGTTTTTTTCTTATAGTTAAATGATGGCTGTTTTAAAAGGTTATAACTAAACATAGTACTTTGTTTTTGTTAAAATATATATATTTATTAGCTTAGTTTATTTTACAAATAAATCAATATTATTATAATGTTTATGTCTGTTTTACAGGTGGCAGGTCAATCTCATTTTCCTTACACTCGTATTAGCGGTAAGTGGTTCTAGGTAGTTATTCTAACGAGGGTTTATTCTTTTTGATGAATAACAGGCTACTTACATATATTCTTTTAATTAAGGAATACAAACACTTTGACTGACCTTAAAGATGGACTATTTAAAATTCAAATTTAAATTTATAATTTTATTGTAGATTTAAATTTGAATTTTTTTAATTATATATTAAAATCTTTTTAATTATTTATATTAATAACAAAAAAATAATATGTGATGTCAATGAAATGATGATGCTAAAACTCCTTATGTAAATGAAAATTGTATTGGTTGTGGTGCATGTGTAGCTATATGTGGAGAAGTATTTGATTTAGATGATGAATGAAAAGCTTTTTCTAAAGATGGAATGAATACATGTAATGCAGACTGAATAGATGATGCAATTTGAGCTTGTCCTGTTGATGCAATTCATTATAAAGATTAATTATACAATATTAATCTTTTTTTTAAAGCCTAAATTTGAATATATTTTGACAATAGTTTATTAATAAATTATAATTAACTTGTTTTTAACTTATTAAATTTCACAAATATGAAAATACAAAAAACAAAATTAGGTTTTACATTGATAGAACTTATGGTAGTAATTACTATTATAGGTATTCTAGCTACTGGTGCAGTATCAGTTTATACTTCTCAAATACAAAAAGCTAGAGATAGTAATAGAGTAACTTGAATAAAAGCATTACAATCATCAATTGAACAAGCATATTCAGATTTAAGTGAATATCCTGATGTACATGAATGAGCTATTTCAGCTGCAGCTAATTGTCTTGGTTGAAATTATGATTATAATTTACAATGTTTAGTATATTTAGGTTATATGACTGAATTACCTAAAGATCAAAAATCTGGTTCAAAATGAAATGGTTCATCATTAGATTTTTTCTATAATGTAGGAGATCATGCTTCGTGAGTAGAAAATCAAATATATGAAGTAAGTGCTGGTTTTGAGGCTTCATGATCTAAAGCTTCAAAGGCTAATAATACTGTTGATAAATGAAATGATAATAATAGATTAGAAGTATGAAATAATTTAGATGTAGTTACTGCAACTAATTGATGAACTTCAGTTACAGCAGCAGCTGATAGTACAGATCTTGCTATTCCTGCTTCTGCTACTTCTTGTTCACCTGCAGATAATGGTAATACTCCTGATACAACTGTGATAAATGAACCAATTGTAATTAGATGAAATTGTACAAATTAATAATAAAATAAAAAACCTCATATGAGGTTTTTTATTTTATATCAAAATTATCATAAACTTGAGTTTCTATTTTGTATAATATATAATCTTCTTCTTTAAATCATTTGGTGTTAAATTTTTCTTCAAGAATTGTAAGTAGATCTTCTCATACTAAAAGACTAGGATTTATATTTGCTAAGATTACAGCCATTTTGCTGTAGTCTTTTTTTATTGCTAAGACTCATTGTTTAGTCGGGTCTATTTCTAATATTTCTTTATCTTGAAGGATTGTTCTTTTTTTTATAAAATCTATTCTTATCTTTAAATCTTTTGTTTCATTTAGTTTAACTGGTTTAAATCTAGAGTCTTTTGAAATTGCTTGTATTGTATTTTCTATTATTTCTTCAGCTATTGTATTTTTAATTTCTTTTATATTTCATGATGCTCATCTTATTTCACCTGATTTATAAATAGTTACAAATAATGATCAATTTCATTCAATAAGTGAATTATCTGTTATATTTAAATCTTCAATTTGAGGAGTCTTAAAATTTTTTAGGTAAAAATCTATTGTTTGTTCAGCAACTGATATCATAATTAATTTTAGTTAATAATTTATTATATAGTATTTTTATCTTCTTCATCTCTTAATAGTTCTTTTTCTTCCATTTCAATTTGATAAAAAATATCACCTAATTGATCTAGATTTGTATAATTATAGTAATGATAATATGCTAATTCAAATATTTGTTTGAAAAAAGTAGTAGAAAAATTTATTATTGGTAATAGTAAAACAAGTGAAATTAATCTAGCTATTCATGTGTCAAGAGAAGTAAATATTAATACTGTAATAGTTATACTTATAAATAGGCCTATAAAACTTCAGTATAATCATATTAATACATGCCTGTAATTATTCAATAATTCAGTAATTATACTTGTTCAAAATATTACTAATAAAGTATGGGCTAGAAATATGTACATTATATATTCATAATCTAATAATCCTGCATATATATATATAGGAGTAATAAATACATAAGTTAAAAATGCAAAGAATGCAAGTTGTCATGAAATTACTACATTTTTTTTATATTTTTCACTAGATGTCATATTTAATAACTTGTATGTTAGAAAAATGGTTGTAGTAGTTCAAATAAGTGTAATTATAGATAATATTAATGGAAATATAGAGCTAGTTTCTAATCATATTTGTGCTGTTGCAAATGTTCAGGGTATATTTACTGAATTTCAAAGTAAAAATGTAATCAATAATATAAATATGCTTCATACTATTCATGCTATTAGGCTTCAAAGTGAGTTTATAAGAACCTCTTGAAATTGTATTTTTTTTGGTCAGAAAGACATAATTTATTTTTTATTTTTATAAAGTACATACATGTAAATAATTGCTCCTGTTGTAATAAAAGTATCAGCAAAATTAAATACTGAAAAATATTTAATTCATATAAAATCTATTACATTGGAGTTAAAAATTCTTTCGATAGCATTTCATATAGCTCATGATAGAATTAATCAAAAAGAAATATCTATTAATTTATTACTTTTAAGTTCTTTTCTTTCTTTTTTATAATAATAAAAAATTAGAATAATCAAAGAAATAGTGATTACTTTAAGTATTGTAGGATATATTTCTATTCAGAATGCTATTCATGGATTTAATATAAATTGTAAATATATATAATCTCATAAAATATTTATTTTTTTTATTAAATAAATATTTGCTAAAGTTTTAGTTAATATATCTATTATGATTCACGTAAAAAGAGTAGTATAGAATATCATTTTTATTTTATTAGTTTTCAAATAACAATTTCATTTCTTTTTATTTCACCAGATATTATTTCAAAATTTGAATTATCTGCTTCTATATAATTTTGTGTCCATCATTTCCATTTTATTTTTTCTGTTTTATCATCTTTTTTTACTACTTCTATAAGTACTTCTAGGTTTTTTCATATATTTTTTTCTATAAATTTATCTCTTATTTGGTCTGATAAATTCATTATTTCCCACATTCTATCTTTTTTAATTTTTCAGTCTATTTGGTTTGGATATTTTCATGCTGGAACATCTTCTCATAGATTATGTCATGAAAAAGGAAAAGCATGAACCTTTGTTATATTGCATTCTTTTATTAAATCTATAGTTTCTTTAAAATTTTCTTCTGTTTCATTTGGAAATCATACTATTATATCTGCTCATATACTTATTGAAACTCAATCTTGTCTTTTTATATTTCTGGTTTTTAAAAGAAGATCTTTCATGTATTTTCAATTATAATGTCTAGACATTGATTTTAATACATCAGTTGAACCAGATTGAACTGAGTAATGAAAATGAGGATATATTCTAGTATTTTCTAATAATTTTAATACATCATCAGTTATAAATTCAGGTCACATAGAGCTTATTCTTATTCTTGGAATTTTAGTATTATCTAAAAGATATTTAATTAATTCAGCAAATCTAGATTTTCAAATATCATTTGTTGTATCAAGTCACCAAGCTGAGAGATTTATTCATGTTAAAACTACTTCTTTTCATCAATTTTTTTCATATTCTAAAATTTCAGCCAATATGTCTTCTTTACTTCTAGAATAATGTCTTCATCTCTTTTTTACTGTAAGACAAAAACTACAAAAACTATCACATCATCATTGGATTAATATAAATTTCTTTGTATATATTCAAGAGGGAATTTTTTTTATATTATTTTTTACTTTTCTTATTCATTCTGCTTTAAATGGAGAAGGGTTTCAGTATCATTCTGGATCTTCATCTAATATTTCTATATTATTTTTTATGTATTCTAAATCAGGGTATAATTCAAAAAAATCATCCTGTGCTTTTCAATCTTTAAATGCTCAACATCAACTTATAAATATTTTTTCTGAATCTTTTAAATTCTTATATGAATCTTTTACAAATTTTAACCATTTCCTTTTTGCGTTATCTGTTACTACGCAACTAGCTATAAAAATACCATTTTTTCATTCTAAATATTTAGAATTTAACCATTTATCCGTATAATATTTATTTACTTTACAACCAAATATTTTGTATTCCATTTTGTTTTTTTTATTGTTTATTTTTTAGATGTTGTTATTATATACGGGAATAATAATTTTAAAAGTCAAAATGAATAGTAAAATCAAAATTTGAATAGATGAAGCATGAAGATGACCATGGCTTTGACCTGTAGTAGCTTGTGCTTTGTGTTTTAATCCAGATAATAAACCAAATAAAGAATTATTAAATAAGATAAATGATTCTAAAAAATTGAGTGAAAAAAATAGAGAAGAAATTTATAATGAATTAATTAGTTTGTCTTCTTGAGAAAAACCTCAAGTATTTTTTGGAGTTTGAGTTGTTGATAATTATATAATAGATGACATAAATATTAAACAAGCAAATAAAGAAGCAATGAGAAGAGCTTTAATTGAATTACTTAGAAAAATAGACAATGATAAAATAAATAGTGTTGTAATTGATTGAAATGATAACTATGAATTTGAAGAATTAAAAAAACAACCACTTTTTATAGTATGATGAGATTGAAAAGTGATTGAAATATGAGCAGCATCAATAATAGCTAAGGTGTTCAGAGATAGGTTAATGACTATTTATGCTGATCTTTATCCAAATTTATGAATAGAAAATCATAAATGATATGGTACAAAAAAACATAAAAATTATTTAGATTGAAAAGATAAAATTACTTGAATTCATAGATTAAGTTATAAACCAGTTAAAAAGATTTTAGAATCAAAACCAAAACTTTTATTACATATTTGTTGTTGACCAGATGCTACTGTTCCGATTATGGATTTAAAAGATAAATATGATATAACTTGTTTTTGGTATGATCCAAATATACAACCTAAAAAAGAATATAATAAAAGATTAAAGCATTTTATAAAAGTCTGTGAAATAGAGAAAGTCCCATATATAGAATGACCATATGATGTAGATAATTTCATGAAAGAAATTAAATGACTTGAAAAAACACCAGAAAGGTGAGATAAATGTACAAATTGTTATGATATGAGAATGAAAAAAACAGCAGAATTAGCAGAAGAATTATGAATAAAACAATGGACAACAACTTTAAATAATTCACCTCATAAAGATTTACAAAAGATGTATAATCTTGGTGATAAATATGATTTAAAACATAAACTAGAATTTCTTAAAATTGCTTTTAGAAAAAATAAATGATTTGAAAGAAGTGTAGAGTATACAAAAAAACATAAAATATATAGACAAAACTATTGTGGTTGTATATATAGTGATACTTATCCAGAAAAATATAAATAAAAAATAAAATGAAAAAAATATTAAAAGATAAAATAATAAATATAGAAAATACTAACATATTTGATAATAAATTTTTATTTGAATATTTAGAAATAAATAAAAGAGATTCTAATATTGAAATAATATATTTATCTGATTTATTAGAACTTAAAAAAAATATAGATATACTCGAAAAAGTAAATAATAAACCAGCAATGTATTCTAATGTTTATTCTCCAGAAGATGAATTAGAAATATTTAAAGATATATTTGATAATGCATTAAAAAATAAAAAAAGAGTACATATAGTTTGAGTTACTTTAGACTCTGAAATAAAAATACTAGAGGAATATTATAGAAAATTATGATTTATGAGAGATGATATAAATTGTTTTGATCCAGATTTCAGCATTCCATTAGTTACAGTTTCAGTGAAGATAGAAAATATAATATGGAAGTGATCTGATTATAAAGTTCAAAGAAGTAATATTTTTTTTAATCCACCTATTCGTGAATCTGGTCAGGTTAAAGCAATGTATAAGTGAATAAATAGATGAGTTGTAGCTTGAATTTATATTACTAATTACGATAAAAAAATAGAAAGTTTTCTATGAAATTGTATATTAGAAGAAAAAATTTTACCTTTAACCTTAACTAAAGTATTAAATTATAATTTATCTGATATTTGATTTACTTGAATAAAAAAAGAACTAATAATTAATTACTAATTATTAGTTCTTTTTATTTTATTATTTTTATATTAATTGTGTCTTCTAATATATTTTTATTAGAAAAATCTAATTTAAGAGTTATTTTATAGTTTCATTCTTTTTTATATGAATGACTAGGATTTGCTTCTGTTGATATTTCTCAATCTCAGAAATCCCAAAAATATCATATAATTTGTCATTGTGAATCCTCAGATGAAAAATCTATTCATTGTCAAATAGGGGCATTTTTCATACTAGTTTTTATTTTAACACTTTGAGGTTTTGGTTTTAATATAAGTTTTTTAGTAGCTGAATATTTTTTTCAACTACTAGTTATTACAGTTACCTTAACTGTATAATCTCAAGGAGCTGTATATCTATGTCATTGAACGATAGAATCTCTTTCTTCTACAATACCATCATCATAATCCCATATAAATTTTTCTATATTTTCATTTTTTACCTGACTTTTAGATGCATCAAATCATACAATAACTGGTACGTAATCACTTGATTTATTTATTTCAAAATCTATTATTGCTTCTTTTTTAATTCATTCAATATATATTTGTTCCTTTAATTTTATTATATCGTCAGAAATCTTTCTATGAGCAAACTCATAATAGACTGTAATTATATGATTTCATTCTGTTGCAATATTGTATTCTCATACTTTAGTGACTTCATCTATATCTCAATCTGAGTTATAGTCCCAACTTACTTTTTTTAATGTATAAAGTTGATTATTCGCTTTTATAAATCTAGCATCAAGTTTTATTTTGGTAGGAGTACCTATTTCATTAATATAATATTCATTTAATCATGGGTCATAGGTAATATCTTTTAATACTTTTCAATCATTTGTTATTCTTAATTCTCTAGATAATTTTAAATCTTTACTAACCTTTATTGTTGTATTTATTATTTTTGTTTCTCATGCAGAATCTTTTAAGATTACTTTAATTTTATGCTCTCAATATTTTTCAAATTCATAATTTATTTTACTAGATCCTTCTGGGTCTGTGATATCTCATTTTTTTGTTATTTCTTTATCTCATATCATCCATTTATATTCTTCAATATATCAATTTCAAAAATCATTTTCAAGGTTAACTAATTTAATCTCATATTTCAAATCATTTACAACTCATCTAGTATATTTTATTTCTCATGATAATTTAACTTTATCTTCTCACTTTATTATAAATAATTTATCAAGTTTATCAGATTTTTTATCATTTCTTTTAATATACATTCAAACTAATGTCTCTTCAAATATAGGTTTTCATACTCTAAAAATATTTCATGTCCAAATTGGATTATCTAAATCATTTATGAAATACCATTCAATCTTACCTAATTCTTTTAATGAACTTGCATCGAAATCAACCATTTTTCATCAATTATTTAGTTTTTTTTCATTTATTTTAACTAAATATGAAATATTTACATCAGGAATTTTATCCATTTCTTTTATTGTAATTTTTGATTGTAGATCAATTTCTTCTAAAGTTAATGAAATTTTATGGTTTCATATTTTATTAAAATTGTGTATTACAGTAGGTACTGGACTTTCTTTAACTACTCAGTCTCAAAAATCCCAAGTATATTTTTTAATTGTTACTCATTTTTGTTCTTCTTTTTTTGCATAATAACTCAAGTCAAATTTTATTTCAACGGGTCAAATTAAATTTGTTGTATCTTCTAATAGTGATCATTGTTTATCAAATGATTCACTTAATAATTTAGAATTATCATATAATTGCACATCTCAATAGGCCATTTCTTGCCAGTTTGGTAGTGATTTTATTTTTCTATCTATTATCATCCAAACAGATGCTGTTGAGAATGTTAGAATTAATATTGTTGTTGATATAATTCAATATCTTATCTTTTTTTGTTTAAATTCTTTTTTTGTAAGAGAAAATTTAAATAAATATATTACTAAAAAGATAGTTTCAATAAAAATTAAGATTGAGAATATTATAGCTATAGCCTGACTTATAAATGAGTTTATTTCATTTAAATTTATACCAAGACTATAGAAAAATTTAACATCTTCTATTGATTTTGCATTTAATACTATAAAACCTATAAAACCTCATCAAATCACTAGTGCTATAAAAGCAATTGCTCATAAAAATGTCATAATTTGACTCATTGAAGTTTTTTTAGTCTCTTTTTTAGCTAATTTTTTTTCTATATATGATGCTTTTATAAATAGTTTTGATCATAAATCTCAAGGAATAACTTTTGTAATTATTTTAAAATTTTTATTTCTTATAATTTTTTCTCAGCTTCATTCTTGTTCGTTTTCTGTTTCGTCTACAGTTAATTTTGTTAGAGTTTTAGCTTTTATTAAAATATTTGAATAAATTGGAAATTTGATATATCTAACTTCTTTTACTATTTTATCTTTTCTGAAAGTAATTTTTACAGCACTATCAATATCCATTGGCTCAAAAGTTGCGAAATCATACTCTTTATCAACTAATATTTCTAATAAAATATCTGCTGTTGTTATATTTATATCAAAAATAATTTTTTCTACTTTTTCTTCTTTTTTTTCATTCTTTTTTTCTATATCAGCTTTTGCTATAATTGATTTTTCATATTCAGTTCTTCAGATTTCTTCTTTTGTATTATTATTTTCTAAAGGTTTTTCTTTAATTTCTTTTATGTCTAATTTTTCTTCTTTAATTTCTACTTCTTTAGGATTAGAATCATTTAAATTATCTAAAACATTATATGCTTTAGAATCTCCTTTATCATCTTTTTTTTCAGAAACTATCTCAGTTTCATCTTTTTTTATGTTTTTATCTTCATTAGTATCATCTAAATCTAGGTCTAATTTTGATGGATCAAACATGGTTATTATTTGTTAACAATTATTTATATTATTTTAACATATAAATTAACAAATATCTAATATTTAACATTGACGAATATAAAAAGCTTAGTCTAAATTAGACTAAGCTTTTTAATTACACTCTGATTTTTGTTTTTTTAGTATTATTTTCAGGGGCATTATTTGGATTTGTAAATAATGGGTTTGTGTTATTTTTTATTTTAGGAGAATCTTTTTTTATTTTTGTAGAATCCTGTAAAGAAACATTATTAAAATTCATATCTTTAGGATCTATTGCTTTTTCTTCTTCTATTTCTTGTACTTGATTAATAGAAAATATTGATTTAATAGTTTTGTATTCTAATTCATCCATTAAATTATTAAATTTTTGAAATGCTTTTTCTTTATAAACTACAAGTGGTTGTCTTTGAGCATATCATTCAAATGCAACCTCTTCTCTAAGTCTACTCATAGCATCAATATGCCTCATCCATAAACTATCTATAGATTGTAAAACAATTCTTCTTTCTAAATCAAAAAATATTTCTTCATCTTTTATTTTTTCTTTTATTTTATTTAATTCATCTAATCAAATATTAGCTATATATTCAGCTATTTCTTTAGCATCTGTCATTCAGAATATATCATCATTTTCAATAGTATCATCAATAGCTTCAACTCATAGAAAATCATTAATTTTTATTATAAGTTCTTTTTTATTTATGTCTTCTCATTCTTTAACTTTAGCAATTTCTGCAAAAACTATTTTTTTAATTTGATTTGATAACATTTTTTTAACATCTTCATCTACATTTTCAGCATCAAGAATTTTATTTCTTTTATTATAAATAATTGTTCTATGTTTATTTATAACATCATCATATTCTAATACATGTTTTCTTGCATCAAAATTATGTCATTCAACTTGTTTTTGAACTCAAGTAACTTTATTTGTAAGCATACCACTTTGAGCTAATGGTTCATCATCTGGAAGGGAAGCAAACATTCAACCATTAAATATACTAAATAATTTATCTCAACCAAATATTCTCATTATATCATCATTTGGAGAAATAAGATATTGAGTAATTCATGGATCTCATTGTCTACCAGCTCTTCATCTTAATTGATTATCAATTCTTCTAGTTTCATGTTTTTCAGTACCTAAAATTATTAATCAACCCAATTCTTGAACTCATTCTCAAAGTTTTATATCTGTACCTCTTCAAGCCATATTAGTTGCAATTGTTATTGCTCATTTTTGTCCTGCATTTGCTATTGTTTCAGCTTCTGTTTCATGATGTTTAGCATTTAAAACATTATGTTCTATTCATTCTTTTTTAAGTCTTTCACTTAAATATTCTGATTTTTCAACTGACACAGTACCAACTAAAATAGGTTGACCAGTTTGATGCATTTCTTTTATTAACTTAATTACATAATCAAATTTACCTTTTTCATTTTTGAAAAGTAAATCAGATCTATCGTCTCTTATAAGAGGTTTATTTGTAGGAATTGGTAAAGTATCTAGAGAATAAACTTTATAAAATTCTTCAGCTTCTGTTGCTGCAGTACCTGTCATTCAAGCAAGTTTCCAATACATTCTAAAATAATTTTGGAATGTAATAGATGCTAAAGTTTTAGATTCTTGTTGTATTTCAACTCATTCTTTAGCTTCTAATGCTTGATGAAGTCATTCTGAATATCTTCTACCAGCTAAAACTCTTCAAGTATGCTCATCAATAATCATAACTTCACCATCTCTCACAAGATAATCTTTATCAATATTGAATGCAGCCATTGCTTTAAGTGCATTTTCTATATGATGTAAATCATTATAATGTTCTGAAACATATATGTTTTCAACATGTAATAATTCTTCAATTTTTTTAATTCAATCTTCAGTTAATGTAGCTGATTTTTGTTTTTCATCTAACTTATAATGTTCTACATTTTTTAATTGCTTAGCTAAAGCAGCAAATTTAATATATTTACTTGTAGGTTCATCATCTGGCATAGAGATAATTAGAGGAGTTCTAGCTTCATCAATCAAAATTGAATCAACTTCATCAATTATAGCAAAGAAAAGAGGAGACTGAACTTTATCTTCTTTTTTTATTACCATATTATCCCTTAGATAATCAAAACCAAGCTCATTATTTGTAGCATAAACTACATCACAATTGTATGCCGCTTTTTTTTCTTCTTTTGGTTGGGCATTATATATTACTCATGTTTTAAGTCATAGAGCATTATATAAAACTGACATTTCTGCACTATCTCTTTGTGCTAAATAATCATTAACAGTAACGATTTGAACTGTGTTTCATGTAAGTGCATTTAAATATGCAGGAAGAGTAGCAACAAGAGTTTTTCATTCTCATGTTTTCATTTCAGAAATATTTCACATATGAATTGCTAAACCTCAAACAAGTTGAACATCATAAGGAATCATATTCCAAGTAATTTCTTTTCAATCTGATAAAGTAAATTTTTTATTATTAATTAATTTACAAGCAGTTTTTACTAAAGCAAAAGCTTCTAATTTAATAGTATCTAAAATCTCTTTAATTTTTTCTGAATCAACTTCATTTTCAAAATTAAGTCATTCAAACATAGCTTTAAATGCAGTTGTTTTATTTTGTACATCATCTAAAGTATATTTTTCTTGATTTTTTTCAAATCATTTAATTTGTTCTATTAATTTTGTTATTTCTTTTACTTTCTTTTCACTAGGATCACCAAATATTGATTTTATTATTTTTTCTATCATTTTTCTAAGTATTAATCTTTAATTAAGTGCGCAAATTATAATCAAAAAGATTATTTTGTAAAAATTAAAATTTAACTATACTAAAAGAGCCAAAAAACAAAATATACAAATACTCTTGTAAACGAAATTATTAAGGAGGAAATTAACTTTTCCTTCTCCTTGATATTCGTTTTTTGAGTATATTTGAGTTTTTTGGCAATATAATAGGGTTGTTAATTTCCTCCTTTTTATATTGTCAGAAAACTCACATTAGAAGCCTTTTATAAAGCTTAATTTTTGGCATATTAATTTTTAATATGCTTTTTAATATGGGAAATTTTACCATTGAAATGGAATGACAAATTGATTTTTATGAACAATTAAGAAGAATTGATTGAAGTATTCCAGTAATAGAAGATAATACAGATTGAGTAGTTAGATGAACTTTAATAGAATTTAAACTTTCTATATCAAATATTAATGTTGTTTTATTTCAAACAATTAAATATTTATCAAGAATGAGAAATCTTGGGAA
Organism: Candidatus Altimarinota bacterium; assembly: GCA_026988025.1. Classification (GTDB taxonomy): domain Bacteria; phylum Patescibacteriota; class Gracilibacteria; order BD1-5; family UBA6164; genus UBA6164. The sequence goes on from JALSMB010000069.1 coordinate 19,833, forward strand.
AAATATACCTTCTCAAATTTTACTTGTTTCATTAAATAATGAAAAAGCTTATTTATTTAATAGTATTGATTTTTTAGAAGATATAGAAAAACAATATATTTGATGAGCAAGTACTGATAATAAAAATTTCTCTACAAATATAAAAGCTAAAAATATAAATTATAAAAATAATTTAATTGAAATTATTGAACTTTTTAAAAATGATGATTTTATAAAAGTTCATGTTGATGAATATAATATTGTATGACTTTCAAAATCTTATTATGAAATAATAAATGATTGAAGTCATCATATGAAAATTGAAAAGAAATATCATAAATTAGAATTTGTCGATGAATTAGTAGAACCAAAATATTTAAATATTTTTGCATATGCTAAGAATAAAGAAGAAGTTTATGAAAAATCAAAAAAAGAATTTCCATGACTTATAGATTGTTTAAATGATAAATTTTTACAAAAAGAATTAGGAGCTTTTTATACTCCAGATCCTTATGTAAAAAAGGCAACTGAATTATTAAGAATTGCAATTTCAAAAATTCCTAAATGAAATGATTATATTATTTTAGATAGATGTTCTTGAACTGGGCAATTAGAAAATTTTTTAACAGAAGAAGAATTAAGTCATTGTGTATTATCTACTTATGAAACTTGGGAATGGAATGTTTTATATAATAAATTTATAGATAAAGTTAGACTTATAATTCCACCAGAAGTAAGTGCAGAAAATAGTTTAGTGGAATGATGAGATGCTCTTTCTAGACATTTTATTTTATGAGAACAAAGTAATTTAGAACTATTACAAGAATCTTATAAGGCTTGTATAAAACAATTAAATGATTATGTAAAAAATCCAAACTGTAATATAATTATTTTTGAAAATCCTCCATATAGAGATACTATAGCTGAAAATATTGATAAAAATAAAACTAAAATTAATAATAATTTTGTTTATGATGAATTTAAAAAAAATTGAACAAATCAAGCTTCTCATAGAGATATTGCAAATTTATTTATATGGAGTTCTTTTAAATACTATTTAAAAAAAGAAAATGATTTTTTATTATTATTCAGTCCAGTTAAATATTGGAAAAGTTTAAATTTAGTAAATAAACAATTTATTGATTGATATTGATTTAATAGACTACATTTTCATGCTTGAAAAAGTTTTATTAGCTGTATTTTATGGCAAAATATAAACAAAAATATTAATACAATTAATTTAAAAGCTTTTGATATTAAAGATAATGATATTAAAGATATTGAAAAAAATATTATTATAAAAAAAGTTAATAAAAGATTTAATGAATATCATGATAAAAGAATATTAGAAACTGATGAAGATTGAATTTGTTGTGAAAGTAATTGATTAGAAAGTAATAAAATATGTAAAAAGAAACCTAAATTTAATAAAAATATTATATGATATTTAGTTGCTATTTGATGGTGAGTTGAAGCAAAACATATTAATTTAACAAGATGTATTTATAAAACTGCTTTAGAACAAAGTTTTTGATTTTATTTAAGAAGTGATAATTTTGTAGATAAACTTCCATTATTTTGTGCAAAATTATATCCACAAGAAAATTGGTATGAAAGAGATGTTTATTTTACTACAGCTGATAGATGAGAAGATTATTTACAAGATAAAGATTTTTTAAAATCTTGTTTAATTTTTACTTGTTTATCTCAAAGAAATAAATGTTTATCTTTTGATTGAAGTGATAAAAGATTTTATAAAAATGAATTGTGTTTATCTCAAAATACTTTAAGTGATGATAAATTAAAAGAATTTAAACTTAATAAATTAGATAAAGATATAATAAATTTATGGAATTTAATTTTACAAGAAGCTAAAAAAACACATAATTATAATGAAAAATATACTTACTGATTATTTCAAATTATTCAACAATTAAATACATATAAATATGAATGACAAAGTTATACAAAAGATGAGTTAAAAAAATATGATTGAGAATTAAGGAAAAATAATTTATGAAAAATAAATAAAAAGTTAGTAAGTATTGAATATATTGAATTAAATACAAAAATTGATGAATTAAAGAAATTCTTAAAAGAATATTATGAAAAAGAAATAGAACCTAAATTATTTGAATTTGAATTATTAAAATAATTTCTATAAAAACAGAATACTATTAGTATTCTGTTTTTATTTTTATTAAATAATTTTACTTAATAAATTAATTGTATATACTTTGAGTATATTTATTTTATATATCAATAATTATATGAACACAAAATTAGCAGTTTTTCAAGAAAAAGAAATTAGAAGAATTTGGGATGCAGAAAAAGGAGATTGGTGGTTTTCTATTATTGACATTATAGCAGTTTTAACTGAACAAGATGATTACAAAAAAGCAAAATCATATTGGACAACTTTAAAAAATAGATTAAAAGAAGAGTGAAGTCAGTTGGTCACAATTTGTGACCAACTGAAAATGAAAGCAAGAGATTGAAAAAATTATAAAACTGATGTACTTGATACAAAATGAGTTTTGAGACTTATTCAAAGTATTCCTAGTAAAAAAGCTGAACCTTTTAAAATGTGGTTAGCTAAAGTTTGAGATGAAAGAATAAATGAAATTTATGATCCAGAGCTTGCAATTGAAAGAGCAATTTCTACCTATAGAAAAAAATGATATTCTGAAGATTGGATACAACAAAGACTGAAATCTATTGATATTAGAAAAGAATTAACTTGAGAATGGAAAGAAAGGTGAATAAAAGAATGAAAAGAATATGCTATTTTGACAAATGAAATTTTGAAAGGTTGGTCAGATATGACAACTAGTGAATATAAAAATTTAAAATGATTAAAAAAAGAAAGTTTGAAAGATAATATGAGTAATTTGGAATTAGTTTTTAATATGCTAGCTGAAGTTTCTACAACAGAAATAATGAAAACTAAAAATAGTGAATGATTTAAAGAGGTAAAGAAATCAAGTCAGGAATGATGAAAAGTTGCAGGGAATGCAAGAAAAGAGTTAGAACAAAAAACTTGAAAAAAAGTTATTTTAAAGCAAAATAATTTAAAAATTTGAAAAAACTAAAAAATTATATCTTATAAAAAATATGTAATAAATTTTTTATAAGATATTTTTTTACTAAATAATTTTACTTAATAAATTTAATGTATATAATTTGAGTATATATTAAATTTATTCTAAAAATAAAATTATGATTTCCTATTTAAAATGAAAAATTATAGAGTTAGATTTCTTATCTGTTACTATTTTAACATCTGGGTGAGTTTGATACAGTCTTGGTATAAATGAACTAACTTATTCTAAACTTTGACTTGATTCAGAAGTTTGAATGTATGTTTATCATCATATAACAGAATGAAATCAAAGCCTTTTTGGTTTTATAGAGTTAGAAGAAAAAAAAGTATTTACAGAGCTTATTAAAATTTCATGAGTTTGATGAAAAGTAGCAGTGCAAGTACTTTCTTTATGAATTGAAAGATTATTAATAGCTATTTCATGAGAAGATAACAAGACAATTGAATCAATTAAATGAATTGGTAAAAAAATGGCTGAAAAGATTATTATTGAGCTTAGAGATAAAGATTTTTGAATATCAGTTAAAAGTTCTGAAAATATTAAAAAAGCTAATACTATTTCATGAGATTTATATAGTTCTATTAAATCTACTCTTACAAATATGGGTTACAATCCTCGTGATATTGATAAGATTTTGTGAGAATTACCAGAATGAATAAATGATGCTGGAAATATAATTCCATATATTATCAAAGAATTAAGCTAATATTTAAAAATATTTTATGAATTTAGAAATAATATTAATAATAATAATTTCATTTTTAATAATAGTGATATTATATTTATTATTAAAAAAAGAAGAAAAAGTAGATAATTGATCTTTGAAAATGTTGCAAGATCAAATTATTAGTTTGAATAAAAATATTGATTATAAGCTTTGAGAATCAAATAGAAATACGCAGAAAAATTTTGATATGAACTCAAAGATTAGTTCTGATGCAAATAAGCAAATAGAACAAATTACTCAAAAGCTTACAAGTTTAGAGGAGACAAACAAACAAATAAAAGATATATGAGGTCAATTAGAATGACTTGAAAGTATTTTAAAAAATCCTAAACAAAGAGGTGTTTTATGAGAATATTTTTTAGAAAATGTATTAAAAAATATTCTTCCACCAGATAATTATAAATTACAGTATATTTTTGAAAATGGAGAGATTGTTGATTGAGTTATTTTTATTAAGGAGAAACTTATTCCTATTGATTCTAAGTTTTCACTTGAAAATTATAATAGAATAATTACAGAAGATGATATAGTTCAAAAAGAGATTCTAGCAAAAGAATTTAAGAATGATTTAAAGAAAAGAATAGATGAAACTAGTAAATATATAAGACCGGAAGAGGGAACTATGGATTTTGCTTTTATGTTTATTCCAAGTGAATGAATATATTATGATTTACTTATAAATAAAGTTTGAACTTTGAAAGTTAATACTTCTTCTTTAATTGAATATGCTTTTAGAGAAAAAAAAGTTATAATTGTTAGTCCTACTAGTTTTTATGCTTATCTACAAACAGTATTACAATGATTAAGGGCATTACAGATAGAAGAATCTGCAAAAGATATACAAAAACAAGTTGAAAAATTAGGTAAGCATTTATGAGCTTATGAAGAATATCTAGAAAAATTATGATCTACTTTATGAACGACTGTAAATCATTATAATACAGCTTATAAAAAATTTAATCTTATTGAAAAAGATGTTGTAAAAATAACTGGTAAAACAAGTAATGAAGAACAAAACATAATACAATTAGATAAACCAGAATAATATAAAGAACTTTTAAATTAGATTAAAAAGTCCTTTATTTTATAAAAATATTATGTGATGATTATTATTATACTTTTTAACAATCTTTGTTAAAAAGTATAAACTCTTGATTAATTATAAAATTATACTTTGATATATTTTTTTTTAAAATAAATACTATTATATAAAAGGTAAAAGTTAGTTTTTCACAATGTGAAATTTTTTTTTAACAAGACTGTTCTAAAATTTATAGCAAAAAATAAAAAAATAGATAAATTTATGTTAGTAATTTATTTGAATTAGAAAAAATACATGAAATTAAAAGTGATTAAAACTAGAGAAGGAGATTTAGTAAATTTTGATAGAACTAGAATAGAAAGAGTTATAGAAAAAGCAGCTGAATCAGTAGGTAGATTTGATATTTTACTTGTTGAAGAAGTGACTGATAGAGTAATTGAAAATTTAAAAGAATTTTTAATTAGTTCTGAATGAACTGAATTTGTAACAATAGAAATGATACAAGATCAAGTTGAAAGAGAGTTAATGGAATCAGGGCATTTTGATGTGATGAAACATTTCATCATATATAGAAATGATATGATAAAAAAGAGAGAAAAAGCTCAAGAAAAAGTTGAAAAAAAATTAGAACAAAAAACATTTAAAATTCTAAAAACTACTTGAGAAAAAGAAAATTTTGATATAGAAAAAATAAGAAAAACTTATAAAATTGTTTCTTATGGTCTTGCTAGAAAATGTAAATTTGAAGAAATAGCAGATAGCCTTAAAAAATATATAGTTGAAGGAATGAAAACTTCTGATATTACTAAAATGCTTATTAAATCAGCTATTGATTTAATAACAGTAGAAAATACTTCTTGGCAGTTTATTGCAGGTAGACTTGCTTTAATTGATTTATATAAAGAAGCTTCAAATAATAGATGAATGGATATAAAAAAAATATATGAAGCTAAACATTATAAAAAATTATTTGATGAATATATAGAATCTGGATTATATTCTAAGGATTTTTATGATTATTATTCAGAAGAAGATATAATTGAAGCATGAGAATATCTTAAAAAAGAAAATGATTTTGATTATAACTATACAACTATGATGATGTATAGAAAAAGATATCTTTTAAATCCAAATAAAGTAATAAAAGAATTACCTCAGGAAATGTATATGAGTGTAGCTTTATTTCTTGCTAAGCCTGAAGCAAAAGAAGATAGAATGAATGTTGCTAAAAAAATATATGATTATTGTTCAACTGGTAAAATTTCACTTCCAACTCCTACATTATTAAATGCTAGAACAAATTTTCATCAATTATCTAGTTGTTTTAAATTTAATGTTGATGATGATTTAAGAGCTATTTATCATAGTATTGAAAATATGGCACAAGTATCTAAATTTGGTTGAGGTATTTGAGTTTATCTTTGAAATATTAGATCAAAAGGTGGTTCTATTAGAGGTGTAAAAGGTGCTGCTGGTTGAGTTAATCCTTGGATTAAAGTAATAAATGATACAGCTATTGCTGTTAATCAACTTTGAGCAAGAGCATGAGCAATATCAGTTACATTAGATGTATTTCATAGAGATATTTTTGGTTTCTTGGACCTTCAAACAGAAACTGGTGATATTAGAGGTAAATCATTTGATATATTTCCTGCAGTAACTTTTCCAGATTTATTTATGGAAAGAGTAGCAGAATGAGAAAAATGGACTTTATTTGACCCAAAAGAAATCACAGATAAAACAGGTAAAAAATTACAAGATCATTTTTGATCTGAATTTGAAGAATTTTATAAGGAATGTGAAAATAATCCTGAACTAGAATTAAAAGAAGTAGTTGATGCTAAAGATTTATTTAAAACTTATTTAAAAGCTACAGTTGAGACTGGTATGCCATATGCATTTTTTAGAGACACAGTAAATGCTGCAAATCCAAATAAACATGCTGGTAATATTTATTCTACTCAACTATGTGTTGAAATATGTCAAAATACTAGTACTTCAAAATTTGTAGAAGAAGAATTAGAAGATGGAAAAATAGTTATTAAATATGAACCAGGAGATTCAGTTGTTTGTAATCTAGCTTCTATTAATATTTCAAAAGTAAATACAGATGAAGAAATAAAAAAAGTTATTCCTGTTGCGATGAGACTTTTAGATAATGTAATTGATTTAAATTTTTATCCTATTAAAGAAGCAAAAAGAACAGCTCTTAAATATAGGTCAGTATGATTATGATTTTTATGATTAGCAGAGTATTTAGCTGTAAATAAATTAGCTTATGACACAAAAGAAGCTAGAGATGCTGTTGATAAATTATTTGAAAAATATAGTTTTAGAACTTTACAAGCTTCAAATATATTAGCTAAAGAAAGATGAACTTATGATGTATATGAATGATCTGAATGGTCAAAAGGGATTCTTCTTTGAAAAGATGCTGATTGGTTTAAAAAGAATTCAGACATGAGTGATAAATGGTTAAAATTAATTGAAAATATCAAAAAAGATGGTATGAGATTTGCATATCATTTAGCTCCAGCTCCAAATACTTCAACTGCATTAGTAGTAGGTACAACTGCTTCAATTCTTCCAATTTATAAAAAATACTTTGTAGAAACAAATGCAATTGCTCCAAGTGTAAATGTTGCTCCAAATCTTAATGAAGATAATTTCTGGTATTACAAAGAATATGTAAACATGGATATGAGAGATGTAATTGATATGGTTTGAGTTATATATAAATGGATTGATCAATCAATATCATTTGAATGGATGATAAATCCAGCAACTACTTCTCCAAGAGATTTATATGAATATTATATTAAAGCTCATAAGGAGGGGATTAAAACTGTGTATTATGTTAGATCTATGAGTCTTGAAGTAAAAAGTTGTGAAAGTTGTAGTTGATAAGAAATGATATGAGAGTATATATAGATGAATCAAAAAAAATAGAGAAATGAAAAATTATTATATGATGATTTTTCACTTCTCATAATACACATTTTATTGAAAATTTTGTAAAATATAAGAAAGTTTCATTTCAAATTCCAGAGAATGCAGAATTAAAAAGTACAAAAAAATACTGAAAACTATTTATTGAAAAGATTAGTGAGGATAATGATTTTAATAATTTGGAGATTTATACTTTTGGTTTTAAATTTGAAAACTATTTTATAGAATCTACTGAATGATATATTAATTTAGTATTAGAGTTATTAATTAGTATATTAAGTAAAATTGAAATAAAAAAATGAGATAAAATTAATTTATTTCATGACAATATAAATGCAAAAGATAATAATAAAATTGAAAGATGAATTGATAAAATTTTAAATTATAAATTTTGAATAAAGTCTTGTTTTAAAATACATAATTCAAAAAAATATTTAGGATTACAATTAGCAGATTTAATTGTGTCTAAATATAAAGAATTTTATTTATTTGCTGATATATCTAATTTAGAACCTTTTATTTTAAAAAAAGATTTTAAAAACAAAAAAACTTAGCAGTTTGTTGCTTCAAAGGATATTCCATAAGACATATCCTCCACAACTCTTACTAAGTTCTTATATAAATATTATAATAATTATTATAATAAGTCAAATATTAAGCTATTGACAATTTAATTTATTAAAAATATACTATGGAAAATAAATGTTTTAAATGTAAAAAAACTTCACATGAAAAAGCTCTTGTAGCTATTGAAAAAGATAGAGAAGCTAAATTTGTATGTGTTTGATGTTTACCAACACTTATACATGGTGCTAAATAAATTTTAATTTTAAATAAAGTATATGCTAAATTATAAAGAATTAGAAGAATTAAAGTTTTTTGCAGATAAAGTTGCTACTGTCCATGGTCCTGATCATGGTGAATATATAACTGTTAATGAAATAATTAAAGATATAGATAATGAAGAAAATGTTAGTGATGATGATTTAGGTGACTTGAGAGAATTAACAAAAAATTATGTTATTCCAGAATGAGCTTGTAAAGCTGAAACTACATTATTGAACCTTTTATCAAAAATGGATAAAAATAATATTTAAAAAAGAACTATATGAGAATAGTTCTTTTTTAAATCGTATGAAATATATTGCAAAAGTGTCAATCTAAAAATACCTATAATAGCTTGACTAAGATAAATATAGTCTATAATTTTATTAATTACTTATATGTAATTTTTATTATTTTACTTTTTTTGCTTATGAAGGAATCTATTTTAGATAAGTTTATGACCACAAAATGGTTAGCCTGGACATTTTGGACAATTGTAGTTGTTATGGTTACTGCTTTGATTTTTTACACTGCTAATTTAGGGAAGGAAACTCCACCAATTCCTAAAGAAGTTGTTTCTGAACAATGAGAAGTTCTTTATACTGCTGATGATATTGCTCAAGGTAAAGCATATTTTCAACAATATGATTTAACAGATTGGGGGTCTATGTTAGGTATGGGGGCATATTTATGACCTGATTTTTCAACAGACTTTTTTCATAATAGAGCTACAACTCTGTATGATATATATGGTTCATATAATTTTTGAAAAACTCTTTTAAGAGAAGAAGTTGAGCAAGAACATATGTGAAATGAAATAGTTAAATTTAATCCTAGAATTCATTTAAATGCAGTAGAGCAATGAGCTATTAAAGAAATGGTTAAATTTGATTTTAGAAATACTATTTTAAGTAAAGATAAAACTATTTATTCTGAAGCATCTGCTTTAGCTTATAAAATGAATGTTGCATATTTGACTGATATGTTACTTAATGGTGATTCTACTAGAGGATACCCAGGTGGTATAATTAAAGGTTGAGTTGCTACTCATTGGGATACTGGTGATTTTATAGCAAATGTTACTGCTGAAGAAAAAGTTAAACAAATTGCAGCATTTGTTGATTGGTCACAACTTGTTTTATCAAGTCCTAGAATAAATTATGAAACAGGTAAACCTGAAACTAATTATAGAACTTGGTCTAATGATTGGCCACATGAACCATTAGTTGATCAAGATATTGCTTGGATCAATCATGTTGTTTCTCTTTGGGAATTTTTATTGTTATGGCCTTTAAGTATTATAGTTATATTTTTATGATATAATTATTTCTTTACAAAGGATGATAGAAAAGATTTAGAAAAACCGTTAAAGGTTACTAAAATGTTTCAATCTCAAAAAAATCTACTTTGGTGGGTTCCTGTTATTGCTTTACTAATAGTGGTTCAAATGACTATGTGAGGATACCTTGCTCATATATATGCTGATCCATCACTTAACTTTTTGGATACTCACGGATTATTTCCTTGGTTAGATACTTTGTTTTCACAACAAAATATGCCATTTAATGCTATGAGATCTATACATACACAATTAGCAATATTATGGATTGCTGCAGGTTGGTTAGTTTGAGGTATGATGATTGCACCTTGGGTTGCTTGAAAAGATCATAAATACCCTTGGTTAGTTCATGTATTATATGTTGCTATTTTATTTTTAGTGGTAGGTAGTGTTATATGATTATATATGTGAGCTATGTGAATGTTACCAGAATCATGGTTTTGGTTAGGTAATGAATGAAGAGAATTAATTAATCTATGAAGATTTTGGGATGTAATACTTGTTGTATGACTTGTGTTTTGGTTTTTATTAATAGTTTCATTACTTAAAAAAGCTTCAGTAAAAAATCCTTTTGCTGCTGTTATAGTTTGGTCTGCATTTGCAATTGCTGGATTATATGTTGCCTGAATGATTCCATTTCAAAAAATAATGCCAAATTTTACTGTAGATGATTTTTATAGATGGTGGGTAATTCACTTATGGGTTGAATTAACTTTTGAATTATTTGCAGTTTGAGTTATTACATTTTTTACAGTAGCTCTTGGTCTTGTTTGAACAAGGTCAGCTGTTAAAATAATGTTATTTGAATTATTACTTGTAATGTTTTCTTGAACTTTATGAGTTTGACATCATTACTGGTGGCAAGGACTTGATCAACATTGGATAGCTATTGGTTGAATATTTTCAGCTATGGAGCCTCTTCCTTTAGTTTTATTAATTGTTGAAGCTTGGAATAATTATAAAGACAAATCTTATAGCTCTAAATGATTTGAATTTGGAACTGTATTTATGTGGATATCTGGTTCAGCAGTATTAAATTTTATTTGAGCAGGTTGGCTATGAATGAGTATTAATACTCCTACAATTAATTATTATACTCATGGAACATATTTAATAATGCCTCATGGTCATGTTGCTTTACTTTGAGCATTTGGTTATATTGCAATTGCATTTTTATACTTAGTTGTTAGATCAAACTCTCTTGCTAATAATTATGAATGGAAAACAAAATTAGCTAATATTAGTTTTTGGTTATTAACTATTTGAGTATTACTATTTGCATTACCAACTATGATTATAGGTTTTCATCAAGGAGCTGTTTCTTATGATATGTGATACTTTTTTACTAGATTACATGAAACATTAGAGCCAGTTAAATGATGGATGTGGTTTAGAATTTTACCTGATACAATGATGATTTTAGGTTGAGTTGGTATATTTATTGATTTAACTTCTAAAATATTATTTAGTAAAAAAGTAAAAGTTTCAAATATTGTTACTAAAGCTAAAATAGCTACTTCAACAGTTAAAAAAGCAGTTGTTAAAAAGGTTAGTACTAAAACTACTACAACTAAAAAAGCTACTACTGTTAAAAAAACTCCAGTTAGAAAGACTACGACAAGAATTAAAAAAGTAGAAAAGTAAAAATAAAAATTCGAAAAAGATATGATAATATTTATCATATCTTTTTTTATTTAATATTTTTAACATTTTGTTAACATAAACTAAAAAAATAATATGATTTTTTAGTTTTTTTGATTAAAATAATTAAAATATTTTTTAATTATTTTAAAGATGACTAAAAGTGAATTAAAAGCTAATCCTATATTTAACCCTAAGGGTAATGATGATGTATCCGATAGAACAATAATAAAATGAAATACTACAGGTTTATTTCAATTAAATGCTGTTAAATATTCTTGGGCTAAATCTCTTTATCAAGTAATGGTATGAAATTTTTGGATTCCAGAAAAAGTTTCATGACTTTGAGAAGATGCTGTTCAAATGAAATCTGCATTGACTGAAGATGAACAAAGAGCATATAAATGAATTCTTTCATTTTTAATATTTTTAGACTCTATTCAAACTGTAAATCTTCCTAATTTTAATGACTATATTACTGCTCCAGAAGTAAATCTTATATTATCTATACAAGCTTATCAAGAAGCTATTCATAGTCAATCTTATGCCACTATTTTGGAAACAGTTGTTGATGCAAAAGATAGAGATGAAATTTATTATTTTTGGAGAACTGATAAAAATTTATTGGAAAGAAATGAATTTATTTGATGAATATATCAAGAATTTATAGATAATCCAGATGATAAAAGTTTTTTTAAATGAATAATTTGAAATTTTTTACTTGAAAGTATATATTTTTATAATGGTTTTGCATTTTTTGATACATTAGCTGATCAAGGTAAAATGGTTGCTACTGATAGAATGATTAATTATATAAGAAGAGATGAATTAACACATGTTACAATTTTTGCTAATATCCTTAAAGAAATTAAATCAGAATTTCCAGATATGTATGATGAAGAGATGATTATCAATATGATGGATGTTGCAGTTAAACAAGAAATTAAATGGTCTAAACATATATTATGAGAAAAGATTATAGGTATGTGACATGAAAATATAGAAAATTATACTAAGTGGTTAGCAAATGAAAGACTTAATATGTTATGAATTAAACCATTGTATAGTAATGTAGTTTCTAATCCGTATAAACATTTAGATAGACTTCAAGATAATAATGCTGAAAAAGGAAATTTCTTTGAATCTACAGTTACAAATTATGCACAATCTAGTGCTATGAATTGAACTTGGGAATTTTAAAAAAATACTGAAAAATTTATTTTTCAGTATTTTTTAATGGAATATGTTTTATTAAAGGTTGTAGGTTTAAATATTTTTTTGTTGATTTTAAATATTTTATAGATTCAAATATATTTGGATAAATATTATGTTTTCAAAAATCTTGTAAATATCATGTAGCATTAAATTGTTTATATAAATTAGAGTGAACTCATACAAAGTAGACATCTATATCATAATTTTTCATAGATATTATAATATTTTCAAGTACTTCCATGGCTGATGAATCTATATAATTTATCATACTAAAATCTATAATAACTGTTTTTAATTCTTTTTTATTTTGAATATATTTCATAAGTTTAGCTTCAAAATACCATATATTTACAAAAAATAATTTACCATAAAATCTATAAATTCATACTTTTGTACTTGTTTGTAAATTATGTAATTTTGCATCTCTATATACTCAATCTTTTGCAAGAGACAATTCTGAAAATCTAGGTTTCATGGATTTATACAGATGAAAAATTAGAGATAAAAATACTCAAGTAAATATTCATATTTCTAGGTGAGGAGCATATAGTAGAGTTACTATAAAAGTGATTATAGATACTATTGCATCAGTTTTTTGAATTTTCCAGGCTTTAATTATAGGTCATGTTTTTATTAATCATGTTACTGCAATAATTATCATAGCAGATAAAATAGCAGTTGGTAAATGATATAAATAAGGAGTAAAAAATAATAAAACTATTCATATAATTAATCATGTTACTATTGATGCAAATGGAGTTACTGCTCATGCTTTTAGATTTACTGCACTTCTTGCAAATGTACCAGAGACAGGATATCATTTTGAAAATCCAGATGCTAAATTAGCTAAACCTTCACTAATAAGCATTTGATTTGTAGATACACTTTTTTTTGTTTCAAGTCATATTGATTTTGCAATAGATATAGCTTCAGTAAATCATAAAAATCATACTATTAAAGCTGCAGGTAAAAGTTGTTTTAATATATCTATATTTATATTAGGAATATATAAACTTGGTAGTCATTCAGGTATATTTCAAACAACTCATCATCATAAATTTTCAAATCAAATAATATATGAAATAATAATAGATATAACTACAACAAATAAAAATCTAGGTATTTTAGGTAAAAATTTATGTAATAAGTATAAAGATAAAATTCATGATAATCAAAAAACTAATACATATATATTAGCATGTAATATTATTGCATTATAAAGTTCTTTTATTCATTCAAAAAATGGTAATCATGATGGAATATTTACTCAAAAAATTCATTTTAGTTGTGAAAATCATATTAAAATAGCAGCTGCATTTATAAATCAGACTATAACAGAATGTGATAAAAAATTAAAAATACTTCATAATTTTAAAAATCATAAAGTTAATTGCATAACTCACATCATAATAGCTAATATAGCTGCATACATAATATATTGTTCCATATCAAGTGCAAATGGAGCTAGTGCTGTAGCTGTCATAAGCGATATAACAGTTACAGGTCATGTTGATAATTGTCTAGAACTACTAAAAAGACCTCAAATCATTACAGGTAAAAAAGCAGTATATAGTCAGATATATGGT
>JALSMB010000070.1 GCA_026988025.1 Candidatus Altimarinota bacterium
AAAACTAAACTAAAAGAAAAACATAAATTAAAAGAAGATATTACAGATAAAAATTATAATAAAAGAGCAATTTTAGTATATGAAGAATTACAAGAAAAGGTTCATAATATAAAGGTTATTGACCCTGCTTGTGGTTCATGAGCTTTTTTAGTAAAGGTTTTTGATTACTTGCTTGATAAAAATAAAGAGATAGCAAATAAACTTCAAGATTTAAGTTGAAGTAATGCTATTAGTATGTTTCAAACAGAGGCATATTTCAAAGATATTCTTAAAAATAATATTTTTTGAGTTGATTTGAATGAAGAGAGTGTAGAAATATCAAAGCTATCTTTATGGTTAAAAACAGCTTCAAAGGGTAAAAAACTTGCTAATCTTGATGGTAATATCAAGTGTGGTAATAGTTTAATTGATGACTTCGAGATTGCCTGAGATAAAGCCTTTGTTTGGGAAACTGAATTTAAGGATATTTTTGATGATGGTGGTTTTGATGTAGTTGTTGGGAATCCTCCTTATGTAAGTTCAAAACAAATAAATAAACAGGATAAAAAATATTATGAAAATGAATATCAATCTGCTAAAAATCAATATGATTTATATTCTTTATTTATTGAAAAATCAATAAGATTATTAAATAATAAAAGTTATTTTTCTTTCATTGTTCCAGATAAATTTTTAATATCTAAATATTGAGAAGCATTATTTGAAATCATTTCTGATAAGATTATTATTAAAAAATTTTGGGATTTAACATCAAAAAATATTTTTCCTGATGCTTCTGTATATCCTATTATTTTTGTTTTTCAAAAAAATATAAATAAAATAAAATCTCCTATTTTCACAAAAGATGATTTTCTATTAGTTTCAGATAATGAAGAAAAAAACCCTTCAAAAAAAATTATTGAAAAAATGGAGAGTATTAAATCAATTATTGATTTTAAAGTATGGAGACCTCTTGCAACTTCAAAAAATATATATGAATGATGAAGTGAAAAAATAATTTCAAATGGAGAAGTTAGTAGATATTTATTAAGCCCAAAAATATGAAAATGAATTAATTGATACAGAAGTTATGAAAATAAAAAATGAAAAATATTAATAAAAAAGTTATGCTATAATTTAGAAGCTGGACTAGATAATGAATGATTTATTCCAATTAACACTACTTATTGTTTAGTTTCTGAAAATAATTTAAATTATATTTTAGTATTACTAAATAGTAAATTATTAAGTTATTATGCTAGAAATAAATATATTAGTACTGCTTTAAGTTGATGATATATTGAATTAAGAGTTTTTCAAGTAGCTAAACTTCCAATTAAAAATATTTCTCTTTCAGAACAAACTCCATTTATAGATAAAGCTGATTTTATGCTTGATAAGAATAAAGAACTTTGAGAAAAAATTAGTAAATTTTTAAAAAGATTAAATGGTAGTTTTGAAATAGAAAAATTAAGTAATAAATTGAAAAGATTTTATGAATTAGAGTTTAGTGAATTTGTGAAGGAATTGAAAAAGAAGAAAATTAGTATGAGTTTAGTAGAACAAGATGAATGGGAGGAGTATTTTGATAGCTATAAGAGTGTTATTGTAGAATTGAAAAGTGAAATAGATAAATGTGATAGTGAAATTGATAATATGGTTTTTGAGTTGTATGGGTTGAGTGAAGAAGAGAGAGGAGTTATTAGAGGATAGTTTGAAGTAGTTTAGTTATTAATTAATATTAATATGAAAATAAAGTCTTTTAGAATAAAAAATTATAAATCTATTATTGATACAAAAGAATCTTATTTATGAGAATCAGATAATATATTAATATTAGCATGACAAAATGAATCTTGAAAAAGTTCTATATTAGAAGCTCTTAATGATTATGAAAAAGGTGAGTTATCAGAAGATTGTACTAAAAGAAAGAGTTCTAAACCTTTTGTGTCTGTAAATTATAAATTAAACAAAAGTGAGAAAGTTTGAGGTATTGTTTTAGATGTTGATTTTTCAGATTTTCCATTTTTTTTAAAATTTATAAATTCTTTAAGAGAATTAAATTTTTATATAGATTTTAATGAGTCAAAAAATAGAGTATTAAAAGAGTTGATTGATTTTGATTATGAAAAAGATTTTTCTCCATCAAGTAGTGAATTAGATGAAACTGTATTAAATAATGAAAAACAACAATTTAATACAAAGAAAGATGAATTTTTAAATAAGTTTTTTAATGAGTTATGGAAATATACTCCTGAAATAGTTTTGTTTAATGATTTATCTGATTTATTACCAAGTAAAATACCATTAAAAATCTTAACTTCTAAAAGTGAAGACTTTAATTGATATAAAGCAGTAAGGAATTATGAAAAAATATTATGAAAACAATTATCTGATTTTTTAGATAATTCTAATTGAGAAAATGAAAGTTTAAAAGATGAAATGGATGATTATATTACAGTAGATTTTAATGAATATTGGAAGCAACAAATTTTTTGAGACAATAAAATTAATATAAAAATTAGATATTATCAATGATGAAAAGAAGAAGACCCTTATTTTGAATTTTTTATTTTGACAAGAACATGAGAATATTTAAAACCTTCTCAAAGGTCAGCTTGATTAAAGTGGTTTCTATCATTTTATTTAGAATTAAAATCAAGAAAAGATGAATGAAGACCATTTCTCTTATTACTAGATGAACCTTGATTGTTTTTGCACTCAAAGGCTCAAAATGATATAAAAAAATTATTGGATGAAATTTCTGAAATTCATCAAATAATATATTCAACACATTCTCCATATTTAATTGATACTAATAAATTAAATAGAGTTAAATTAATTATAAATGATTTAAAGGAATGAACTTGTATTGAAAAAATTACTACTCAAAAAACTTGAATACAAGCTGATGCATTAAAACCTATTATTGATGCAATGTGAATTGAATTATCTTCATGATTTAGTCATACATCAAATAATAATGTAATTGTTGAATGAATTACTGATTTATATTATTTTGAGTGAATGAAAAAAATACTTTGATATGATAAAAAGGATTTTTCTTTTATACCTGCTGCATCTGTAAATAAAATAAATATTATTATATCATTTTGCCTATGATGGGGGCTTTCTTGGTGTGCTATTATGGATTGAGATACTCAATCAAATAATGAGTATAAAAATATTAAGACAAGTTTCTGAGATATTTTTTTAGAGAAAATTTTAAAATTAGAAGATTGTAATTGAGTTGAAGATATGTTTCAATCTGATGAATTAAATAAATTATCTAATGATTTTAAATTTGATAGTACAAAAATAATAAATTCAAAAAATGCTAAAAATTTTTGAGGAAAAGAAATTATTGGAAGATTTTTCTTGGATAAAATTAATTCATCAAAATTAAAAAAAGAAGATTTTTCAAAAGAAACAATAGAAAAATTTGATAAAGTTTTCACTTTTATTCAAAATGAATTTAATTTATAAAAATATATATGAAATTTAACATTAAAAAATTCTCAAAAACAAATAGTTTTGTGGTAATTACATTAATTGCTTCAATATTATGAATTATAGGATTTTTCTTTTTGGGAAACTGAGATAATACAGAGTTTAATTCATCAAATGTAGATTGATATATAAATAATATAAATTGAAATAATAATGGCACTATAATTAATTCAGTTGAAACATGATGAGAGGTACAGGTAGTTGATAAAATTATTAATTATTATTGAGAAACAAAAGACCCTGAATATTTAAATATTAGAAATGAACTAACTTCAACTTTGTATTGAATTGATTTAATAAAGGCTTATTTTGAGATTTGAAATAGATGATTTTATAAAGATGCATGTTCTTTATTAAAAAGGGATAAATGCAATGCTAGTGTAGGTAATAATTTAAATTCATTTTCTAAATTTTGGACTAAATTAGATTGAGGATATAATATTTTAGATATTTATAAGTCAAATAAACAACCAAATAATTGAGAAATTGTGTTTTGTGTTAAATATGAATATAAATTAAAACAGGATATGAGTATTGATAAAATTCAAGAAACCTTTCAATATAGGGTTTTACAGAGAGAAGATTGATTAGATGAAATAACATCAAGGGTTTGTGAAGAAAAATCAAAGTGAAGTAGAATATTAAAATGTCCTATAATTACTAGTAATTTATATTGTAGTTAAAATTATTTATTCAAATAAAAATAATTTGTAATTATTCCTTTTAACTATATACTCTTACTACTTTCACATTGTAAGATTCTCAAATGAGAATGTATATAGAATCTCTAAATATTTTTGTTTGAGATTTTTATTTTGTGTAAAAAATAAGTTTCATCTGTGTTTTTAGAAAATATTATACTAACATAATATTTTAAATAATAATGTTATCAATAAAAAATGTTAATTTATGTTAACATTTGTTAAAATAATGTTAAAAACTTTTGACAAATAGAAATTAATAATATACTATTGATGCAAGTAATTAATAATTTTTAAAACAATATTATGATTGCAAACATAGAAAAATTAAGAAAAAACAAAGGATTTAATCAAGATGAAATAGCTAATAAGTTAGATATAGCTAGGCAAACATATTCAAAAATAGAATCTTGAAAAAAAGAAATAACATTATGAATAGTTGTAAAATTAGCTGAAATATTAGGTGTAGAAGTATGAGAAATACTTTGAGAAGATTTTAGTGTAAAAGAAAAAAAAGAAATTGATTGGGACAAATATAAACAAATAGTAAGATTTTGTATTGAAAATGGTACATGATGAAAATTTAAAATTACAAAAACAAAGTTAGCTAAATTATGTTATTTAGTAGATTTTGCTTGGTATTATAAACATTTAGAACCTTTAACAGGTTTAGAGTATAGGAAAATTCAACAATGACCAGTTCCAGATGCTTTTTTCTTAATTATAGATGAGATGTTAGAAAAATGAGAAATAAAATTAGAAGTAAAAACAAATATAAAAAATAATTATGAAATGTTTTTAATAGAAAATATATGATGAATTAGTACTCCAAAACTTAATTTAGAGGAAAAATCATTTATAAATAAGATTTGTGAAAAATGGAAATATAAAAATACAAAAGATATAGTTGATTTTACTCACAATCAATTACCTTGGATGATATGTTCAGATAAAAAAATAATTCCATATAACCTTATTACACAAGAAGATTTTGATAATGTCTATTAGTAATAATTATAATGTCCTAGTAGGTGAGTATGCTAGAAGACATTTTATGAAGAGATTTGAAAAAAAACATAAATGAGTTTGGACTCAAACATTTAGTGTTATTGAAAATATGTTAATTCGTATTAATTGATTATTATTAAGTACAAAAGCAGAAGAAATACATAAATTTGAAGATTGTAGAATAATAAAATGTGAATTTAAAATTGTTTGAAGTAATAGTTCAGCAAAAACTTGATGAAATAGAATAATAGTTTCTGTTAATGATGAAACTAATGAATGTAAAATATTATTAATATATTCAAAAACTGATATAGTTTGAAATCATGAGACAGTTTGGTGGGAGAAAGAAATTATAAATAATTATGATGAAATTAAAGAATACTTTAAATAAAAAAATATGAAAAACCAAAGCAACATAATAATCTACAATACTGATGACTGAAAATCTTCAGTTTCACTATACTCCAAAGATTGAAGTGTTTGGATGAATCAAAATCAAATAGCAGAACTTTTTGACACCTCTAAGCAAAACATCAGCTTACATATAATAAATATAGAAAAAGAGGGAGAATTAAGCCTAGAATGAGTTGTAAAGGATTACTTGACAACTGCCTCAGATTGAAAAAAATATGAGGTTAGTTTTTATTCTCTTGATATAATTTTAGCAATTGGTTTTAGGGTAAGAAGTAAAAGATGAACACAATTTAGAAAATGGGCTAATCATAATTTGAAAGAATATATGATTAAAGGTTTTATAATGGATGATGAAAGATTGAAAAATCCTGATTGAAGACCTGATTATTTTGATGAACTACTTGCAAGAATCAGAGATATTAGAGCTTCTGAAAAGAAATTCTATCAAAAAATAAGAGATTTATTATCTTTAAGTAGTGATTATGATTCTAGTGATAAAGCAACTCAAATGTTTTTTGCTGAAACTCAAAATAAAATATTATATGCTATTACAGGAAAAACAGCAGCTGAATTAATAGTAGATAGAGCTAACGAAGATAAACTAAATATGAGTTTAACAAGTTGGAAGGGAAATATAGTAAGAAAATGAGATATTCACATAGCTAAAAACTATCTGACAGAAGATGAAATTGATAGTTTAAATAGATTTGTAATGGTATTTTTAGAATCTGCTGAATTAAGAGCAAAAGATGAAAAAGATATTACTTTAAATTTTTGGCAAGAAAATATAGATTTAATTATAAAATTTAATAGAAAAAAGTTATTAAAAACTAATTGAAGTATTTCAAATAAAGATATGAAAGAAAAAGTTGATATTGTTTATGAAAAGTTTAATGAAAAAAGAAAATTAGAAGAAATAGAAAATGCTAATAAACAAGATTTGATTGAATTGGAAGAATTAGAAAAAGTGATTAAACTTTGAAAAAATTAATAAAAAATAAAAAAGGTTAAATTACATTTTGTAGTTTAACCTTTTTTATTAACTTAAATATTTTCTTAATATTAAGGCACTTGATTCACATCTATTAGCAGTAGTCCAATCATCTTCACTTTCAATATCTAAAATATTTAAAATATTACTTAAATCTTCAATATTATATTCTTTAAAATTTTCTATAATATTATCAATATTATTAATAGATTCTAGTTTATATTCTTTTTTAATTTCTTCAATTTTTTCATCTATAAGTGAGGAACTACTAGCATAATATAAACATTCTCAGACTAATTTTCTATAATCGTGGCTTAATGGTAAAAAATGGGTGGCTGAGAAGATTAAATTTTCCCATATAAGAGAGATAAAATTAGTTTAATTTTTCTCTCTTTTTTTAGTCATCTATGCAAACTAACTTTAGCTTTAATATGACCG
>JALSMB010000071.1 GCA_026988025.1 Candidatus Altimarinota bacterium
AAATATCTTGATATATATACTTTGATAAAAACAAAAATTGAAAGAAAGACAAAAGAGATAAAGTATTAAGAAACTTTAAAGTATACTTAGATCTAAATAATGATTGAAAATTACAAAAGAAAACAGAACCTTATACAAAAACAAATAAAAAATGATATTATGAATTTAAAAATATAAAAAGTTGAGAATATAAAGTAAGATTATGAAATAGATGATATAAATTTATAAAGAGATTTAGTAGAATAATAGACTTAAGCCCAAAAGAATGGTATTATAATATAGATTTATAAAATTGAAAAGAAGTAGAAAATAAAGATTTCATAATTAGTATGAAATTAAAGAAAAAAATTAAACATAAAAAACATAAATAATTTTTAATTAAGACCTATGAAAAATTTAAAGAATTTATTTAAAAAGCATAATAAAGATATTACTTTAAAAATATCTTTAATTTTATGATTTATTATATTTTTATTTATAAGTTATTATATATATATATATATATATAATAACTTTATTATATCTAATTGTAGAATTATTTTATGATGATTATGATTTGCTTGATATACTTGTTATTGATATTATTATTTTTTTTATAAATATATATGATTATTATATTTATTTATAGTATTTATAATATTTTGATTATTTTTTAAAAATTATTTTAAAAATAATATATTTATAAAGTTATATATACTTATAATATTTATATTAATATCTTTAATTTTATTTAGATTTTTTTCATTTCCTTTAGTATATTTAAATGATATACCAAAATCTCCTATTTTTAATTAAACCCTATGAAGAAAAATATAAAAAAAATAATATTAGTATTGTTTCTAATAATAATTTTATGAATTATATGAAAATATTGATATAAATATTATATATACAATATAAATCCATCTAAAGAAGAGATAATAAATCAATAAATAGATGAATATAATTTTAAAGAATTAGAAAAAGTTAAAGAGATATTAAAAAATAGAAAAAGAGATGATAAACAGTTTTCTAACTTATTTGAATTTAATAAAATTTATAATAGTAATATAAAACCTATAAAAAATTGTTATTTTATTAATAGTAATAAATCAAATAATAGAGTTTTGTATAATTTTTGATTTCATTTAGAATCAAATAAATATATTAATAAATTAAAAAAGGAGTATTTCATTTATCCAAAATATGATTTACCTATTTTTAGGCTTTGTTTCTGATTATGAGACTGATGATGTTATGATAAGAATAAAATTGCTTTGATTAAAACAATATCTAATCCATGTGAAAAATAGGAGATAAATTCTCCTATTTTTGATAAAAACAAAAACTGAAAGAAAGACAAAAGAGACAAGGCATTAAGAAATTTTATAGTATATTTAGATTTAAATAATGATTGAAAATTACAAAAGAAAACAGAACCATATACTAAAACAAATAAAAATGGTTACTATGTATTTAAAAATTTAAAAAGTTGAGAATATAAAGTAAGACTATGAGATAAATGAATGAAATTTATAAATAGATTCAGTAGAATAATAGATTTAAGTCCAAAAGAATGATATTATGATATAGAATTAAAAAAATTAGAAAAAGTAGAAAACAAAGACTTTACAATAAGATTAAAATCTTTTAAAAGAAAACATAATAATCATAGAAAAATACAATGCTAATATAAAGCCAATAAAAAATTGTTATGATATTAGTAATTATAATGGAAGTGAAAAATATATATTTTGATTTAAATTAGAATCCTTATTATATATATATGTATATTGAGCTAAATATTATTCATATCTGAAATATGATTATAAATATGTAAAAATGTGTGTTTCTTGAATATGATGTTATGATGCAAATAAAGACTATTTTAAAACTTTAATATCAAACTCATGTAAAGATCAAAAATAGAAGACTAATAAACTGAAATGATAGTCAAAATAATGAACTAAGCTTTAGTTATGATAGTTTAAATAGATTAACAAGTGAAACAAATTGAGCTAAAACAGTAAACTACAATTATGATTTAATCTGAAATATTACTAAAATCACCTCACCTCAATCCTCTCCTTTGCAAGGAGAAGAAGTAGCTACAAAATATAACTATGATAATAACTCTAGATTAATAAATATTACAAAAAATAATCAAGAGATAATTAGTTATGATTATGATAGTTTAAACAAAATAAAAGAAACTCTTTGAAACTGAATAATTACAAACTATAAATTTGATGAATTAAACAGATTATCATCATTAACAACAAAAAATAATAAAGAAACAATAAATAACTATAGCTATACTTACAATACAAACTGAAATATAATAAGTAACTGAGTAGAAAACTATAATTATGATTATTTAAATCAAATAATAGAAGCTAACTATAAAACAAGAGAAAGAAACAAAGAATTAATAGAAAAATTTAGTTATGACTCTATGTGAAATAGAATAAATAGTGAAAAAATAGAACAAACTAAAAAAAGAAAACAAACAAAACAAGAAACAACTATTTTAAACTATACAACTAATAATCTAAATCAATATATAGCTATTAATACAAGTGAAGAAGAAAAAGAAAATAATAAAGAAAAATATAGTAAATTAAAATCATTTAATAGAATTAATAAATCAGAAAAAAATGAAATAAAATATATTTATGATAATAACTGAAATATTATTCAAGATAATGAATACAAATATAGTTATGATTATAAAAATAGATTAGTAAGGGTTGAAGAAATACAAAAGAAAGATGAAGATTTTAGAGAAAAATTAGAAAAAAGAATAAAAGAAAAATCTAAACATATATTTAAATATAAAAAACATAACGAATGAAATAAAAAAGAAACTAAAATAATAGCAGAGTTTAAATACGATATTTTATGAAGAAGAATAGAAAAAAAGACAAAAGATGAATTAATAAAATATTACTATGCTTGAAGAAATGCTATAAAAGAAGAAATATATGAAATAGATGATGAAGAATTAAAACTAAAAGAAACAAGAGAAAATATATATTCTAATCAGTTAGATGATATACTAGCTACAATAGTTACAAAAAAAGAAGAAAAACATAGAGAAAAATTTAAAAAGGAAATGAAAAATAAGTTTAAAAAATATTTTAAATCTGAATATAAGGAAGAAGAAAAAGAAAAATATAGTAAAAAAGATACAAAAACAAAAATATATTTTTACACTAAAAATCATCTAAATTCAATAGTTGCAATAACTGATGAAAAAGCTAAAATAATAGAGAAATATAGATATGATGTATTTGGTAAAGCTTATATTTCTGAATGAAAAAATAAAAGATATAAAGAATTTAAAAAATCTAAAATCTGAAATACTAGATTGTATACAGGAAGAGAATATGACAAAGAAATATGATTATATTATCTAAGAGCTAGGTATTATAACCCAATAATTGGTAGATTTATTAGTAGAGATCCGATTGATGTAAGAGATGATGTGAATTTGTATGGGTATGTGGGGAATGGTGTGGTTATGTTTGTTGACCCGAGTTGAACAGTTAAAAATCTTTTACCAAATTTAATAACAATTAAGGATATATGGTATGATTTATCTACAAATTTTATTCTTAATATGACTGGGATTTGATGAAAAGTATTTAATTTAGATATATCATCATATATGCTGGCTAAATTTATGTATTGAGATGGTAATAGTGAATATTATAATAATGATCATTTTATATCTCAAAAATTAATGGAAACAGATTTTTATAAGTTACAAATAGATAAAATGGGCTAAAGGTAAAAATAGTAATTACAAGAATTATTCTTATAATTACTATATATTATTACAAAATTTCTATTTACACAGATTTTTACATACTCCTATAGATCATTTGTTCTTTATGGCTTTATGAGAGAAATTTATAAAATTCCAGCACTCTTTTTTTTACATTAGTCCAGATAAAATAATAAAAACTAAAAAGCTTAGCTTTCTAGTTTTTCTTTTATTTTAAGAGAATCTCTTAAATATATATTTCATCTTTCAGTTAGTATATTTTTTATTAATTTATCACCAAATTCTAATCTATTATAAAAATCTTCTGTTGTAATTATTGCATACTTAATTTTTCTTCAATAAAATGTAGTATTTAAAAATTCACTTAAATGTTCTTTATCTATTTCTCAAATTAAGAATATATCTAGTATATTTTTTCAATTATTTGTTAATTTTGTTTTAATAGCTTCATTTACTATTATTAATTCTAAAGATGTATGTGGTTTAAAATATTCTTTTATTTTATCCATAGGATTATAAGTTTTTAGAAATATTTGTGAAAACTCATTAATTAAATAAAATTTTGTATTTATAAAAAATATTTTTTTCTTTAATTCTGTTCTATGTTTTAATATTCATAGTTCAGTTAAATTATCTAATTCTCTTTTTATAGAATTGATTTGTTCATCTAAATCTCTAGATAGTAATCTCATATGGAATCAATAATTGTTTCATGATTCATACTCTAAGAAAAATTTTTCCATTAATTTGGATCTACATTTTGATCAGAAGATTTTAGAAATATCTAATTCTTTCATCAGTTTTACTTATTTTTAATTTTTAAAATATTTATTCAATTTTCTCATTCAAATGATATATGTCATGGTAAATAATGATAATGTAAATGTTCAACACTTCTTCATCAAAGGCTTTGTCTTATAAATGAATAATAATTTTTTTCTGAGTCAAAAAATTTTTTCATATATAATTCAATATTTTTAAAATCAATTATTTCTTTATCATTCAAGTCTGTTACATATTTTATATGTCTTTTAGGAATAGCCATTAAATGTTTTTTTGAGTAGTATGGATATTTATTATAGATAATTTTCCAATACTTAGTTTCATATATAAATAGCTTTTTTTCTTCTTCATTTATTATACAAAATGGACAATTTTCTTTAGTAAAATATGGATTATTTTCTACATATTTTTTTCTATCTTTAAAATTCATATTCTTTTGTATAAATAATTTAAACATTATTTAATTAAATTTACTAAATATATGTTAAAAATCAAATAATTTTGTTGATTTAAACCTATTTTTTGATATATTTATTAAAATTTATAATTAAAAGTATATTAAATGAAAAATTTAAAACAAGAATTAGAAGATAGATGACTATTATATCAAAACTCTAGTGATGAATTATTTGAAAAATTTGATGCTGGACAAGGTAGTTTTTATTGTGGTTTTGATCCTACAGCAGATTCACTTCACTTATGAAATTTTATAGGTTTTATGGTAGCTGTTCATTTAATGAGAAGAGGTAATAAATATATTGCTTTAACTGGTTGAGCAACTGGTATGATTTGAGATCCAGGTTGAAAAGATGCTGAAAGAATATTTTTATCTACAGAAGATTTAGATAAAAATGAAAAAGCTATATCTAATCAAATTTCAAGTATAGCAAATAATTTAAAAGATTTTACATGAGAAAAATTTAATTTTGATTTTGTAAATAATAAAGATTTTTATAAAGATATGTGATATTTAGATTTTTTAAGAGAAGTTTGAAAGTATATCACTATTAATAATATGATATCTAAGGATACTGTAAAAAAGAGAGTAGAGGATCCTAAACAGTCTATTTCATATACAGAATTTTCTTATATGCTATTACAAGGTTATGATTTTGTTAATTTATATAGAAATGAGGATGTTACTTTACAAATTTGAGGACAAGATCAATGGTGAAATTTAGTTACTTGAACTGAATTAATTAGAAAAAAATATGATTGAGAAGCAAATGTATTTACTTGGCCATTAATAACTGATGCAACTTGAAGAAAGTTTGGTAAATCAGAATGAAATGCTATATGGCTTGATAAAAATAAGACATCTCCGTATGAAATATATCAATACTTCATGAATACAAATGATGATGATATTTCTAGATATTTAAAAATGCTTACATTAATTGAAACTGAAGAAATAGATAAAATAGTTGATAAACATATGGAAACTCCAGAAAATAGAGAGGGACAAAAACTTCTAGCATATAAAGTAGTTGAAATAATTCATGGTACTAAAGAAGCTGATTTAGCTGTAAGAATATCTGATTTTATGTTTGGTAAAAATGATAAACTAGAAATTTTAAAAACTTTGAGTAATGAAGAATTAAAAATATTTCAAAATGCTATGTGAGGTTTTGAATATGAAAATGAAAATTTATTTGAAACTATAGTCAAATCGGGACTTGAAAAATCAAATTCAAATTCTAGAAATGCTGTTAAATCATGAGCAATTTATATTAATGAAGAAAAAATAAATGATTTTAATTTTGATATTGTATCTAATTTTATAGATGAAAAATTTTTATTTATAAGAAAATGAAAGAAAAATTTAAAATTAATAATAAAATAAAAAATAATCCATTTTGGATTATTTTTTATTTTATCTATTTATATTTTCTTCAATTCTATTTATAATAGTTCTATTAATACTATCATCATCATTATTAATCATATTAATAAGATTATCAAGTGATAAAACTATTACTTCTATATCTGTTATTGCTGAAACAGTAGCAGTTCTTTCTTCTTCATTTAGTAATGCTATTTCTCAAAAAATATTTCAAGCATTTAACTCTGCTACTCTTGTTCAAGAAATTCAAATAGAAACTTTACCAGTTTTTAATATATATCATTCTCAATTTGATTCTTCTCATTCTATAATAATCATTTCTCACGCTGAATATTTTCTTTCTTCACATTCTACTATTATTGAGTCAATAACTGATTTTTCAATTCATTTAAAAATTTCTAAACTGTATATACTTTCAGGCATTTTTTATTTTTAATATTAAATTATGTTTTTATATTAACATATATTTATTTTAAGTGCAATAAAATTACATACTATATCAGTCTTTTTCATATTTTTCCATAAAATCTTTTATCAATGCTCAAAATGTATTTTCAACAAATTTAGGAAAAACTTTTTCATTTGCCCGAACTATTTCATGTTTTATTTTATTTCTTGTTCAATCAGTTCATACAGGACAGTTACATCAAGAAAATGGTATTTCATTTAAATGAGCAAGTTTTAATATATCTCTTTCTCTAATATATGCCATTGGTCTAATAAAAGTAATATCTCACATACTCATTTTATTTTTAACTGGCATTATTTTAAGTTTTTTTCATTCTATCATATTCATAAAACTTGTAACAACTATATCGTCCATATGGTGACCATATATTATTTTAGTTGCTCAGTATCTTTCACATAATTTAAACATAGCAATTCTTCTAGCATATGCACACCATTGACATGATTGTCATATTCAATCATTTAATTTTGAATCTTCAGGAAGTTTTATATCTACTTTTTCTAAAGGAATTCATAATTCTTCTTCAAAGTATTTTTGTTTTTCTTTGAAATTTATATCACAATCTATTAAAAAACTTTTAAATATATAAATAGCTTTTATATTGAGTTTTTCTTTTGCATATTTTTTATATTGACTTAATAAATATCATAACACCATAGAATCTTTTCATCATGAAACTCATAATATTACAGTTTCTCATTCTTGTATCATATCAAAATCACAAATACAGTTTCTTAATTTCTTCAATAATTTTTTTTCAAGTGCAGCCATTTATTTTTTTTAGTTTTATATAGGGGTTAGTTTATATTTTTTATTGATTTTTTCAAATAATATTTATAATTAATAATATAAAATTTATTTCTTTAAAGTATTGTCTTTATGAACGTAAGAAGGAGAGGTGCAGTAGAAAAATGATTAAGAGATTATATTGTACCAATTATAGGGCTTTTGTTGGTTATAATATTAATTTTTAATGTATTTTCTTCTAGTAGTGATACAAATAATTCTAATGTAAAAATAGAAAATAAAATTTGATTAAATTTAGAACTTGAATGAATGAATCCTGAAAGTTTTATTTTATATCCTTGAGATAATAAAGAAAAAATTGTTTGAGATACAGTATTATATAAGTGAGAAAAAGTTATAGTAAAAGAATGAATGGTTAATTTATCATTAAATTGAGTTTGAAACCTTAAAATTAATAAGCTTTGAGAGTTAAAATATTTAGAAAATGGTAATTTTTCTTTATTTTCTTCTGATTTATGGTTAAATTCTACATCTACAGTTAATGTTGATATGAGATTTTGATCTGTAAAAGTATGAGAAAATACTAATATTTCTTTTTCACAAAATGAAATGTGAAGTACTATATATCTTATTAATTGATTTGCTGAAATATCAAATTTAGCTTGAGAATCTACTGTTCTAGCCAGTGGTCAAAAAATAAGTATTTCTAGGTTAGATGCAAATAAAAAAGATTTAGATTTATCATTATTGAAAGAAAATATTGATGATTATTATAAACAATCTGATTGGTTTATTGTTAATAATTGAGCAAGTTTTATAAAAGTTGTTGATAATACTGATACTAAAAAAACATCTACTTGAACAATTAATAAAATAACATCAGATAAATTAATATCATTTTCAAATTTATATGATGAAGCAAATGTTTCGGCTGATTCTATTACAGTCTCTTGAAATTATAAAGATGAAAATATAAATAAAATCATTCTTAACTGAAAAGAAGCTATTCTAAATAAAGAATTAAAAACTTTTAAATTTGAAAATGTTTCTGTAGATAATAAAGAAAATGATTTTGTTTTTAAAATATATGATGATGCAAATGATTTATTATCTAAGTTTGTTTATGTAATATATTATGATTGATGAGCAGTTGCTAATGCTTTAAAGAATAAATTTAATGTTAAAACATTCAATGTTGATGGTACTCAGTTTGTATTTAGTAGTTTAAAAGATTGATTAACAAAGGCTTTAAACTGAAAAACAACTTATACAACTTATGGTGATTTTCTTACATTATATTGAAATGTTACTGCTAAGTGAATAAAAAGAGTTGATGTTGATTGATACACTTTAAAATCTTTTAATTGATCTACATGGAGATATCATGCTTCTAGTATAAATAATAATTTAAATATTTGAACAAATGTTTATGAGGTTAAGTATTTTGATACTGATAATAAATTAGTTTATACAAATTCTTTTATAATAATTAAAAAATCTATAAAAGCTGAAGCTGAGAAAAAAATTAGTGATGAAGCAAAAATAAATTAAAAAAGGAAATCAATTTAAATTGATTTCCTTTTTTAATTTATTAACATGAACAACCAGTTCAACATGATCAATCTGCTTCTGTAGAACCACATCAACCTGATTCTCATCATCAAATTATACTTATGAACATAGCTTTTAATTCTTCATCTTCTGGAACTATTCATTCAAATATTGTATCTTTAAAATCTATAGCTTCTTCTTCTACAATTAAGGCAGGTTCTTTAGTGATATTTAATTCATCTTTTAATTTTGAATCATAAGTTGTTTCAACTTGAATAAATGATGATAATCATAATTCATCTAATGAAAGATTTACTTTTGTTAATAATTCTTTTGTATTTTCTTCTGTTCAGTATAGTTTTATTTGCATAAGTTATTATTAGTATATAAATAAAAAACAACAATTGAATTATATTCAATATGTTGTTTTTTAAAAGATTTTTTTGAATTAAGCTTCAGTTTTTTCTTCTTCATCTGCACCAGTAACAGCAGCTTCAGGAGCTTCAGTAGAAACTTCTTCTAATTTTTTAGGTTTAGCAGCTATAACTATTACCTCATCAGCAGGAGTCAATAACTCCATAGTAGAAGGTACTTTAAGTTCACTTGCTTTTATATTTGAATCAAATTCTTTTAATACAGATAAATCAACATCTATATGATCAACTAAATCTTTTGGTAATACTGATACTTCAACTTCTTTTTGTAGTTCTTCTAAAACTGCTCATTCTTTAACTGCTTCTGAATCTCCTATAAAGTTTAAATGAATCATAGTTTTTAGTTTTTCACCTCTAGTTAATGCAAAGAAATCAACATGAATATATTCTCCACTAACTGGTTCTGTCTGAAAATCATGAACTAATACTTCAATATTTTCTTTACCAAATTTTAAATTAATAATATTTGATTCTCAAGCTTTTCTAAATAATTTTAAAAAATCTGATGCATCTAAAGTTAAACTAATAGATTCTTGATTTTTACCATAAACAACAGCAGGAAGTTTTCTTGCTTTTCTTAAATGTTTACAGTCCTCATCTTTTGCTCTAATTTGAGCTTCAATACTAAAACTTTTCATAATGTAATAATAACATAAATAAAATATACAAAAACTCTGTGTGTTTATGGAATTTTTGTGACCGTATTCTATATAAAAGATAAAAATAAGCAAAAGATTTTTACTTTTTTGCTTATTTTATTTTTTATTTTATAAGTAATCTATCATCACTTATTTCAAAAGATATTTTATAGAGTCATTTATCATTTAATACAACAATTTCTCAATCATAATTAATATAAAAATCTTTTATTTTATATTTACTTCATTCAATTTGTCATATGTAAGTTAAACTCTTTGTGTTTTTATAATTTTTTGTATTTGGTTTAAATATCCATATTTTATTATTTAATAACAAATAAACATAATTTAAATCTGATCTTGTTTTTAAGTCTATTATTTTATTATTATCATCTAGGTTATAATTTTTAGGAAGTTTATTTATAGTTAATTTTTCTATTCTATAAGGATTAGAATAGAATTTTATTATAGATAAATCTTTTTTTAATATATAAAATGATCAATCAATAGATACTGATAATATATCTCATATCTGAGTTAAATCATCTTTTTTAAGATATTCGTTAGATGCTTTAAATTTATTTGAATAAAGAGAATGTTTATTTATTTGATTATCATCTTTTCAAATTAAATATATATTTTGTGCATATGATAATATTTCTTTTGCTTTTTCCCATGTTTGTTGTCAAGAAACATCCATGTAGCTAAAATATCAATTTTTAGTAAATTTAACTATTTTTGATGAACTTGTTAATAGATACATATTATCTCATATAAATGCTGAATCTATAAAGGTTTCATTTTCTTCTAGGGAACTAAATATGTATTTTTTTGCTTTTGTATTTGGGATAATTGGTCATATTACACCTTTAGCTATTATTACATATGGTTTTAGTTTATTTTTAGTAATTTGAATTGGATTTTCAAATTTTTCTTCATATATAATATTTTCAGGATTTGGATTAAAAATTTCTATTTTATTGAATTGTTTTTTTAATATATTTATATTATCATTTATTTTTTCTACATCATTTAAAAAGATTTTATTTTTTTCTATATCACTAACTAATTTTTCAGCATTTTGTATATTTAAATCAAAACTATCAGGGTTAGCTATATTTTCAGAAGCAATTCTTATATAAGTTTTTGCTTTTATAATATTTTCTTTTGCAAGTTCTTTTTGTTCATTCTGAGTAGTTATTCATGCTACAGTTGATAATATAGAATACAAAAAGAAAACTGCTATTAAAATTCAACTTAAAAAAACTATATTTTTAATATTTTTTGATGAGGAGTTTAATTTATCTTTTAAAACAAGTATATATCAAAGTATATTTTTAGATATTTTATTATCAAAAAATTTTAATAAATTATCTTTTATTAAATCTACTTTATTTAAAGATGTACTTTCACTATTTTCAGAAAGATATTTTAAAGAACTTATTCAAATATTTTTTTCTAAAACCTCACTCATTAATATATTTTTAATATTTTTATTAAAGATATTAATGTCTTCGGATAAAATTAATCAATCTAATAAATCACTTTTTGAAAGATAGTTTAATAGTCTTCTAGTTGAAGAAACTATTATTTCATTATTTTTAATTTCACCTGATGAAACAAAATTAAATTCTTTTTTATTGTCTTCTTTATTTGTTAATTCTATTACTTCATCTTTATTATTTATTAAATAACAAGAAGCTTTTCAAATATTTGAGAAGATATAATTATTATCATTTAATATTCAAATAATTATATCTAATTTTACTTTTTCATCAGAATCTTTTTTCCAATTTTTTATAAATGCATTTACACTTTCAAGAGCAATAGAAAAATCATTGTATGTATTCTTTTTAGAAATTTTATCTATAATAAAATCTAATATATTATTTAATATTAACTCTCATAATCTTGAGTCATTTGTATTTATCAATATGAAACAATCTAATTTTTTATCTAGATTTATATTTCTTTTTATAATTATATTTTTTTTCCCAAAATCTACTTTTTTAGAACTAATTTCAAACATTTTTTACTTATTTAAAAACTATTTTTTCTTTGTAAAAAGTATATATAAATATTTCAAAATTCAAAATTGAAATAAAATAATATATTGTCTTAATTTGCATTAAAACTAAAATCAATATAATTGGTTCATTAAAAATAAGTATAAAAAATATGTTGATGGTTAAAGGTCAAAAGGAATTAAGTGGGAGTGTTAAAATAAGTGGTTCAAAAAATGCTGCTTTACCTATATTATGAGCTGCATTACTTATAAATTGAAGAGTTACTTTAAATAAGGTACCAAAAATAGGAGATGTTATAACATTTTTAGATATTTTAGAATGAATTTGAGTAAAATATGAATGGGAATGAAGTACTTTACATTTTGATTCTACTAAAATCACAAATGAAAATTTAAATTTTGAAAAAATTAAAAAAATTAGATCTTCAATTTTTCTCTTATCACCACTACTTCATTTTTTTGGTAATATAAAAATTCCTTTTCCTGGTTGATGTAGTATTTGAGCTAGACCAATTGATGCTCATTTAAATTGACTTGAAGCAATTTGATATAAATCTACTTTTGATGAAGATGATATAATTCTTTGATGAAAATTAGAGACTGGTGAAAAAGTTTTAAATGCTAGTTTTTGAGTAAGTTCTACTGAAAATCTAATAGTAGCAAATGTTTTAAGAGATGGTAGAACTATTATAAGAAATGCAGCAACAGAGCCTCATGTAATGAATTTAATAGACTTTTTAAGAAAAGCATGAGCAGATATAAAAATTAGATATAATCATGAAATAATTATTACTTGAGTTTATGGACTTAAATCAAATTTTAGTTTTGATATTGTTGCAGATTATATAGAGTCATGAACTTATATGGTTATTTGAGCTTTAGCTTCAAAAGAATATATAGATATTATAGATGCTAGAATTGATGATTTATACACATATATTGAAAAATTAAAAGAAGCTTGAGTTAAGGTAAAAGATATGTGAAATGATACTCTGAGAGTTTATAAGGCAGAAAATATAAAACCAGTAAATATTCAAACAAATATATTTCCAGCTTTTCCAACTGATTTACAATCACCATTTGCAATATTATTGACTCAAGCACAATGAGAAAGTAAAATTCATGAAGTTTTATTTGAATGAAGGTTAAATTTTTTGATAGAATTAGAAAAAATGTGAACAAAATATACGGTTTTAAACCCACATGAAGCAATTATTCATTGACCAAATAACCTTAAATGAGGAGCTACTGTTACTTCATGGGATTTAAGAGCATGAGCCGCTGTTGTAATAGCTTGATTAATGGCTAAATGAACTACAAAAATAACAAATATAGAATATATATATAGATGATACGAAGATTTTGTAAATAAATTACAATCTTTAGGTGCTGATATAGTTGAGGAATAAAAAAAATCTATTTGTAAAATAATAATAAAAATGCTATAATAAGATTAATTATTAATAGCTTTTTTTATGTCTTTAGACTGATTAAAATCATCTGAACAAATACCAACAGCTGAAAAAGAAGATTTTTCAGCTATTAATACTGACCATATTTTAAAACAATCAGAAATAATAGCTAAAATTAAAGATGAAGAGTATACTGAAAATGTAGATAATAAAACAACAATACCAGCAGATTTAGAGTGATTTTTCCCAGAAGAAGATGTAATAGTAGAATGAAAAGAATTCAAAACTGAAAAACTAAAAAAAGAGTTATATTCTAAACTATGATTAAGTGAAATATTAGAAGAAAATTCTGGTATACAAAAATTTGAAAAATGATTGCTAGACTGATGATTATTAGATAATCTAAAAATGCTAGAAAGTTTAGCAAATTCATCAGTTGAAGAAATTCTAAAAATAATGAAACAATTATCTAATTGGGAAACAATAAAGGCAATACTTATAGATTTATATGACTGAGTAGAAGATATTACTAAAGTATTTTCAGATCC
This sequence comes from Candidatus Altimarinota bacterium, assembly GCA_026988025.1. Taxonomy (GTDB): domain Bacteria; phylum Patescibacteriota; class Gracilibacteria; order BD1-5; family UBA6164; genus UBA6164. The sequence goes on from JALSMB010000071.1 coordinate 14,221, forward strand.
TTATGTTTGATGAGTTGCATTATGATCATTGTGAATTTGACCAATTTCAAAGAGTTTAAAGACAATTAAATTAGCAGAAAAGTTTTGAAAAATAAAGGAAAAAAATTTATTTGATAGTAAAAAATATGATTTAAAATCTGATGAAAAATTAGATGAGTTATTAAAAAGATTAGATGAAAATGATATAATATGAGAATGAGAAAATGCAATAATTATAAATCATCCAGATAATGACAAACTTGTTATAAAAATAGCAAAAGAATGAATGTATGTAGATGATATTATAAAAGAAAGGAATGCACATCAGTTATTTTTAGATACATATAGAGAATGATTAGTTAAATGAAAAATAGATAAAAATGTTAAAATTCCAGAGATATTTTCACCTGAAAATCTTAATTCTTGATACTTTTATATAGAAAAAATAGAATGACAAAATTTATTTACTAAATATCATCTAGATTTATATAAAGATAAAGAGTTAAGTAAATATAACTTACTTGATTTGGAGAATTTAACAGATAGTCAGTTTTTAAAAATACTAAAAGAAGAAAAATTATCTTATGCAATACCATCTATGAATCTTTGAGATGTAGGAATGTGGTGATGATGAAGTACTTTGCAAGTAAATATGATGCTTTATACAAATAAGTTTCAGAAAGAAAATATGAAAAAAACAATTGAATATTTTGAACAAAATTGATTAATTCATACAGATTTTCATGCTTGAAATATTATGATTGATAAAAATAAAAAGAATTTTATAATAGACTTTGGTAATACTAATAGATAAAAAATATGAATGAAAAATTAAAAAATGAAAATTATATTACAAAGAAATATAATTGAATAGAATTTAAATCAGCTTGGGATTGATGAAGTATTGAAAACACTATTTCATATATTTTAATGTGAAGACCTGATATAGTAGATTTTGATGAATTTGAAAATAAAAAAGAGTTTAATGATATGATATTATATCATCTTTTTGCTAATAATTTTTTATTAGAATATAATTCAGAAGATGAAAGAAATAAAAATAAAATCTTATTCCAAAAAAAATTTGAACCTATAGAAAAATCATTTAATTCAGTAGAACAATGAGATTGAACTCAAGTTCCACAATATTATTGAGAGTTTGAATATGATTGAAAATTTTATTTAATTACAATAGCTGTAAATAGAATTTTTGAAACTGATGAAACAAATCTAGAAAAAGGAGTTTATAAATGAATTATAGTAAATCCAGATTTATATTTCTGAGAAGTAGAAAAGGAAGTAAAAAATATTGAATGAAAAGTTAATAAATTAGTTTAAATATATATTTTTCTTGTATTTATTTAAAAAATCATTATAAATTAATTTAATAAAACATAAATAATAAAAAAGTCAATGAAAAAGGGCTGATATTTAGATTTAAATAAATCTTTGAAAGAAAATAAATTAGATAAAACTAATACTGTTTTAAGAAGAACTGAAATAAAAGAGAGTACCATTAATAAAATTAATGGTATACTTGATTTAGAAAATTTAGATAATATCTTTAAAGGTATTGAAAAAAATATAGAAAATTGAAAAAAAATCTATTTAAAATACTGAAAAACTATTAAAGATAAGCAAGTTATATTAGACAATGTTTTTAAAAATATTTATTTATTATTAAATAATTTATCTATAAAAAGAGTTTATAATAGTACTTCAAGTTTAAAGTTAGATGATATTTATGAGAAAAATATAGCAGAACAATTACAGTTATTTTTTCGTATAGAAAATGAAGATTTTATTAAACAACAGACTTTATGAGCTTCATGTAATAATTGGAACTTATTTGCATATAAGCTTATAAATGAAATAACTTGATGAGATAAAGATATTAAATTTAAATTTTATTTGAAAAAATCAGATAATCATTGAATATTGTATATAAAAATATGAGATAAAAAATATTCTTTTGAGTCTAGAGCTCAAGAATTATTTTTATGAAAGAAAAAAAATCATAGAAAAATTTTTAAAAAGGATTTCAATAAGTTTGGTAACATTGATGATTATAAAACTGAAGTAAAAAAATGATATAATAAAAAAAATGTAATAACTTATCATTTTTGATTAAAGAAATTAAAATTAGTAAAAAAGTGATGAATGTTAACTATTATATATAGATCAAAATCACCAAAATTTATAAATATACATTGATTAAAAAGATTGACTAAAAACATATGAAAAATACCAAATTTAAGATATTTTTGATTTACTCCAAAATTATATAATTCAGATGGTATAAAAGAATTTATTTTATCAAAAGTAAAAGTTAGTGATAGAAAAGATATAGAGATAATACTTTGAAATATAGATAATAAGAAATTATTAGATTTTTTTAATTTAGATAAATTTGATTATTAATTTTAAAAGTATAAAATCTTAATTATATCTTACCTATAATAAATAATATATTTATAGTTAATTATAATTTAGTTTTTAATTTGTATATTATGAAAATATTACCTATATCATTAATCATTTTTTGAATAATTGTTATTGCTGCACCTGAAATACTTGCTTATTTACTTTGATGATTTTTCATATTTATATGAATAAATATGCTAGCTTTTTTCTGAATTTTTAAGAAAAAAGACAAAGATTGAGAAAAATATGTAAAATTCTGAAATTATAAAATATATAGATAATCAGCTTGAATTAGCTGATTTTTTATTTACTTGATTTTTTATATAAAATATATATAAATAATAAACTTGAAAAAGTAAATAAAAAGGAGTTTTTATGAAAAGTGTTTTATTATATGGTTTTGGTAAATTAGGTGTAAGTATTGTTGAAGGACTAATTGATAGAAATATTAAAGTATATCATGAGTCATATAATGGTCCTAATGATACTGAGTATGTTTTTGATTATAATGGAGTTATTGTTGATATTTTTAATTCAACAAAACTTAAAAATAATATTTATAAGAAGGATCTTAAAGAAGTAGTTTCTTATATAGTTGTTACTTTGGTTGGAAATGTACTTGAAAAAGAGATTGATTTTCTTTTATCATTAGATATACCATTAGTTATACTTTCTACAAAGTTTGATTCTGAAAGTGTGAAAGAAAAAGCATTAACTGCAAAAGTAAAAGTTCTTATGTCACAAAATATGGCATTAGGAATTGTAGATTTTTGGAATCGAATTGAAAAAATGGACAGGTTAGACCCATCTTTTAAAATTGATGCTACTATTATTGAATCTCATCAAAGTATGAAGCAAGATATTATTGGTTCAGCTATGACTGTATTAAAGCTATTTAAAGATAAAGGCTTTAATGTAACTTTTCCTGACAATAATACTTATATAGTAGGTAATGACGGAAAGTCCGGTTCAGTTACTTGGTTAAGAAGTGAAAAATCTCAAATTGAAGCAGGTGTACCTGAGGAATTTTTATCTGGTCATGGTTATCATATTATTGAACTAAAGTTTGATATTTATGATTTTAACTATATACGTAGTTTATTTAGATACTTTTCTTCTTTGAAAGATTATTCAATAGAAAATGTTTTTGATTTCGATGTATATTATGAGGATAAAAGTTTATATATTATTCATAATATAAATGGACGTGATATTTATACAGATGGTGTTGTGAAATCTATAAATTTCTTAGAAACCGTAGATTCAGGTGTTTATTTAGCAATTGATATTATAAGTTAATTTGTTTGAGTAGATTATATATAGACTAAGTTAATTCTTAGTCTTTTTGTTTTATTTTAAAAAGTATATATAATAAAAAAAATAATTAATAGTTTAAATTATGATAGAAAACATATTTATATATATAATCCTTGCTCTAATTTCATTTTTTCCAATTGTTATTTGGGCTTATATTTTTTCGTATATTGATGATAATCCTTTGAATAAGAAAAGATTTTTTTTAGGTGTAATATGATGAGGATTAGCTGTTGTTCCTATTTTACATATGGATAAAATATTAGAAATAATTAATTTCAAATACTTAAATATATTTTATTTTGCTTCTGAAATTAAATGACTTGTAACAAGTATAGAATTTTGATTATCTATGAGTTTATTTTTACTAGTTATAGTATTATTTTCATTTATAGCTTGATCTTTAACTAAAAATATTAAAAAAATATTAAAAATATATATTAAAAATATATTAGTTTTTTTTATTTTTATATGATTTTTATCATTAGTAGTTTTTGTTCTAAATATTCTTTTTTCTCAATTTAATTTTTTTATATCTGACTCAATATCTTTTTGAAATATTATATTTAATTCATTTAAATTAATAGTATTTTATTACTTAATAGTAGCATTTATAGAAGAATCAAGTAAGCATTTTAATTTTTTACAATCAAGTGTTTTACAAATAAAAACTATAAAAGATTGAGTTTTATATGCTATTTTTATAGCATTGTGATTCGCTTTAATTGAAAATATGCTTTATTTATATAATTATTATATAACTTATTGAGTTACCTCAGAGTTATTGAAAATATATTTTTTTAGATCAGTTTTTTCTGTAATTGTACATATATTAGCTAGTTCAGTTGTTGCATATTATTTTACAAAAGCATTACTTTTGTATAGAGAAAAAGATTTAAGTTTACCATATTTGAAAATATTTTCTTTTTGAATTTTCATAAGTATATTGCTTCATTTAGTTTTTGATATAGCACTTACTTTAGGCTTTTCTTTTATAATGTTTATATATTTTATTTGAGGTTATTTATATGTAAGTAGTATTTTTTATAAAGATTAATTTGCAAATAATTAAAAGATTACTAAAATGGTAATACTTGATAAATATCAAGAGAGAGTAATAGGGAATAGGCCCGATATAATTACTCCAGCAACCTGCCTTGTCAAAGAAGTAAGGTGCTAATTCCTACCCATTTATGGGAAAGATATATTAAAATTATAATCTATATTATTTTATTTTTTAAAATAATATAGAGATTTTCATAAATATACTTTCCTAGATGGGAAGTATATTTTTTTATTAATTTTTTATGAAATACCTAATAACTTCTGAATCAGTTTCAGAATGACACCCAGATAAAATGTGTGATCAAATAAGTGATGCTATACTTGATGCTTGTTTAGAACAAGATCCTGATTCTAGAGTTGCTTGTGAAACACTTGCTACTACTTGAACAGTTATAGTAAGTTGAGAAATAACTACAAAAGCTAAAGTAAATTATACAGAAATAGTTAGAAAAACTGTAAAAGAAATAGGTTATAATGAGACAGAAGCTTGTTATAATTGAGATGATATTTGAGTACATTTACTTATAAATACTCAATCACCAGATATAGCTCAGTGAGTAGATACAGGTTGAGCAGGTGATCAATGAATAATGTATTGATTTGCTACAAATGAAACTGATGATTTAATGCCTTTATCTATTAGCTTGGCACATAAACTTATTAGAAAACTTGAAGAAGTTAGACATAATAATACTTTGGATTATTTACTTCCAGATGCTAAAGTTCAAGTAACTATAGAGTTTGAAAATCATAAACCAAAAAGAGTTGATACTATAGTTATTTCAAATCAACATAGAGAAAGAGTTAGTTTAGAACAATTACAAAAAGATATTTTAGAAGTAATTATAAAACCAGTTGTAGGGGATTTACTTGATAATAATACTATTTTACATATTAATCCAACAGGTAGATTTGTAATTGGTTGACCAAAAGGTGATTGTGGATTAACAGGTAGAAAAATAATTGTTGATACTTATGGTTGATTAGGTAGACATTGAGGATGAGCATTCTCTTGAAAAGATCCTTCAAAAGTTGATAGAAGTTGAGCATATATTGCTAGATATGTAGCTAAAAATATTGTAGCTTCATGAATATGTGAAAGATGTGAAGTTCAATTAGGTTATGCTATATGAGTTGCTGAACCAGTTAGTATTTATGTTGATACTTTTGGGACATCAAATATTAAAACTGAAGTTATTGTTAATGCTATAGAAGAAAACTTTGATTTAACACCAGCTTGAATTATAGAAACACTTAATTTGAAAAATCCAATATATAGAAAAACAGCTAAATGATGACATTTTGGTAGAGATGATGTTAGTTGGGAAAATACTAATAGAAAAGAAGTTTTTGAAAAATTGATATAATAAAAAGACTAAGAATATTGATATTCTTAGTCTTTTATAGGGTATAAGTATTTAGTATCTACGATTTTCCATTTAGAATCATTTTCTTTTAATAATTTTAGTACTCATTTAAAATGTAATAATCAGTAAGTAGTATATATTTTTTTATATTTTGAATCAATTATTGCATTTGCTATTACCTTATTTCTTTCTCATAATATTACATCAAATAATCCTTTGTTTGAAAATTTTTCAGTTAAGAAGTTTTGTGTTGTTTCATTTGAGATAATAAAATTTAATATTGCTTTATTTATATATACTAATATTTTTAATTCTTTATCATTTAATTGAGATAACGTTTTTATAATTTCTTTACTTGCATCAATTGGAATTTTTCATTTTGTCGATTTTAAATTTTTCTTTTCATATAAGTTAATTATATCATCAATATTTAAATCTACATTAAAATCTTTATTATTTATTAATCATAAAAAATTTTCATTTTGTTGATTTTCTACTCAATATAATTTTGAAAAATTTTTATATAAATCTTTATCAAATTTTATTCAAATTGCTTGGTTAAATTTTTCTGAATTTTCTTTTGTTCAAGGTCTTACTCATTCATAAAAATATACTGCTCATTCTTTTTTAAATTGTTTTATATTTTCTTTTACCTGATTATAAAAATTTTTAGTTCATATATGACTCATAGCTTGAAATTTCACTACTTTAGTTCAATTTGAAATAGTATATTCAGGCATTGTAGCAGGAAAAGTTTCATTTGATAAATATGATAACCATCATCAGGCTAGTATAATAAATAATATAAATAAACTAGCTCTCCATAAAAAATAATTCATGAATTCTGGGAATGGAATTATTAATGATTTATTTAGTTTTACCCATAAATAATGAAAAAAATAAAAGATAAGAGTATAAATACTTAGCGATAAGAAAAAATTTAGTATAGACCATAATCAGCTTATATAATAGATTATTACTCATACTATAATTATTATAGAGTAAGTTAATATTATTTTTGTTTTATCTTTCATATTTAAATAATGATTAAAAAATGATTTTTTATATAAACTCTTTTGTATAGTATATAATCTTTTTTGATTTTATGAATTTTTTTTTTATACTTAACTTATAATTTTTAAATTTAATTACATATTTATATGAAATATATTATATCGCTTATAGTTTTTTTATTAGTTTCTATTGCATCTTTTAATTTCGTTTGAAATACTTTTGCTGCTAATAGTATATTTAATAATACAACTACTCAAATACCATATTGTAAAAGTGGTGAAAAATGTTGAGTAAAAGATTGAATAGAACAAGTTGAAAAAATAAATGATTTGTCTAAAGAAAAAGATGCAACTACTTTTGTAACAAAAGTAGTTAAATATATTATTTGATTTACATATTTAATAGCTGTTATATTAATTATATATGCTGGTTTCAATCTTCTGACTTGAATTTGAGATGAGGAAAAAGCAAAAAAATCAAAAACTATGATTTTATACGTTATTATTTGAATTGCTCTTATATTTTTAGCTTGACCGATAGTAAATTTTATAATGAAGATGCTTGCATAATTAATTATATACTATATAAGATTGACTTTACAATTAAAGTCAATCTTATTTTTTTGTTTAAATATTTTTAATATGATATTATATTTGTATTAAATGTATAACTTATAAAAAATATGGAAGAAGTGAAAAAAATATCTAAAAAAACTTGAGGAAATACAAAAAGTATAATTTTTCTTATAGTTATTTTAGTATCCACTATCATAATGTCTTTTTATAATAATAGTATAAAAAAAGATATAGAAAAAATAAAAATAGAGACTAATAAAATAGAATCTAGTATAAAAGAAGTTGAAAAAGATAAAAAATTACAAATTTTTTCTTTATTAGAGTTAAATAATAATGTAATTAGTTCATATAAAAGTATGAATCAAATAACTACATATATTAATCATATGAATGTTATACAGGCTAAATATGATTTAAAATTTAAATGATTTTCATTAAGTAATGGTGAATTAGTTTCATCAATAGAAATTATTTCAGATGATAAAGCTATTGCTTATCAAAAGACTAGAGATTTTTTGAAAAATTATAAAATGGATTCAAAAGCATTATTTGATTTAGGTTTTGTAAATCAAATAGAGGGAATGGATAATATGAAATTTCAAGCATTTTTTAAAATTAAAAAATAATATTTAAATAATAACTTAAAACTATGTCAGTTTATAATAAAAATAATAAATTTATATCTTATATAATAATACTTGCTGCTTTTTTCGTAGTTATATTGTTTACAAAAGATCAAATTGTAATGATTCAAGAAAATAGAGATTTAAGAGATACTTATACTATTAAATTGAAAGATACTACAACTAAATTAGAAAAAATAAATGAAAAAAGAACAATGTTAAATAATTCTTCTGAAAATATAGATAAATATGATATTTTTGTTAAAGAAGATGAAATTATAGATTATTTATATTCATATATAGAAGAATCTAATAGAAAAAATTGAGTTTCGATTATTAAAAATATATCTATATCAGATCCTCATGATACAGAACTTTGATTTAAGGAAACAGTTATTAATTTTAATTTATTGGTTCCATCTGAAGAAAAATTAAAAAGGATATTAGATTTTTTAACTTCACCGAAATCTAAATATAATTTTTTTATTAGTTCATTTGCTTATCCGTATTGAGATATAGAATGAAATTTTGAAGTTACTATCCCATTAAAAATTTTATATAAATAATTTTTAATAATACATTTGATTTAACATAGCATAATAATAAAAATATGGAAAACGAAAAAACTATAGACATATATAAAAATGATATCATTTTATTTAAAACAGTTTCACTTAAGGATAAATATAATTTTTTTGAGTATTTATCTGTTATGTTAGATTGAGGAGTTGGTATTACAGAATCATTAGAATCAGTTGAATCAAAAATTTCAAGTGTTTATTTTAAGATAAAAGTAAAGGAATTAATTACTTATATTGAATCTTGAGATTCTTTTTCTAAGTCTATGAAAAATTTACCAAATGTTTTCTCAAGAGCAGAAGTTTCTATTATAGAAGCATGAGAATCTACTTGAATGTTATCTGATTCTCTTATGAAAGTAAGTGATGATCTCAAAAAAGTATCTGATTTGAAAAATAATATTAAATGAGCATTAACTTATCCTATAATTATTTTCTTATTTTTATTTTTAGCATTATTTATTGTTTTAACATTTGTTATTCCTGAATTAAAAGAATTATTTTCTAGTGCAGAAGTAGATTTACCTATGTCTACACAATTATTAATAGGTACATCAAACTTTGTAAAAAATAATTTATGACTTTTATTTTTAAGTTTTGCATCATTTGTTGTTTTTATTTATTGATATAAAAATACAGTAAGTGGTAAAAAATCAATTGAAAATTTTATATTTGGATTACCATTGGTATGAGTAGTATATAGAAATTATATTTTATCAAATATTGCTTCAACTCTTTGAAGTTTAGTTTGATCAGGAGTAAGTATATTAAAAACTTTGAAATTGGTAGGAAAGGCTACTAATAACTCTATTTATGAATGATTATTTGATGATGTAGTTGTTAGTGTATCTTGATGAGATAAAATTGTAGAATCAATGAAAAATGCTGATCCAGAAAGAATATATTTTCCTGCTGATTTTCTTCAAATGTTATCTGTTTGAGAGAGAACAGCAAATTTAGAAGCTATTTCAAAGAAATTAAGTAATCAATATATTAAAGAGGTTGATTATTCATTATCAAGTTTAACAAAATGGATAGAACCATTAGCAATATTGTTTGCTGCTGCTTTTGTTACTTGGTTTGCATATGCTATTGTTTGAGCAATATTGAAGGTTACTCAAAGTATTTAAAAAAAATATTTTAAAAAACTAAAAAATTTTGAATTTTTTAGTTTTTTTTGTATTCTAATTATAGATAATAATTGATTTTTAAATGGTTTGTATGAAGAGTAAAAAATGATTTACATTAATAGAATTAGTTATAGCATTTACTATAGTTGCTATTGTTAGTATGGCATCATATGCTCCATATAATTATTATAGGAATAAGGCTAAATTAAAAAATACAGCAAGTAAAATAACTCAAACGTTATATGAAGCTAGAAATATGGCAGTGAATTGAATAGTATGAATTGATTGAAATGTTTCTATTTGAGTTTTTTTTGATACTATAAATAATAATCAAATAAATATATATTCTTATCCTCATGATATAGATCAAGTTAATATATCATATATTGAATCATCAGATATAAAAAAAATTAAAACTATATATTTAGATAAGTGAATACAGATAGATAGTATAGAATGAAATAATAATTTACTTTTCTTTTTTGATTCAATTTGATGAGATGTTAAATATTATACCTGGAATTGAGCTGCAAGAACTAGTGTTATTGATAATGAAGTTCAAATAGATTTTTCCTATAAATGATCAACTTCAGAAAATTTAAAGAAAAAAATATATTATTTTACATCTACAAATATAATTGATTATTAAAATTATGAAAAAAAATAATAAAAAAGCATTTTCTATTATAGAAGTATTAATAGGTATATTTATTTTTAGTTTATGAATGGTAGGTGTATATGCTATTATATCATCAACATTAAGAGTAAATGATTATAATGAAAATTATATAATTGCATCAAACCTTTCTCGTTGACAATTAGAAATGGTTAGAAATATTAGGGATAGTAATTATATTATTTTGAAACCCTATAACTTAAAAAATCCAAATTGAACTTCATTTTTGGACTCTGATAAATTTGAATTTTGAAAAAAATATATAATTAATAATGATTATTCAAATACTGCACTTTTTCCTATAAAAGTAACTGAGCTTACTGATTTTTGAGAATGACTCTCTGAAATTAGTTGAAAAATGTTAAATTATAAGTTATGTTTGGATAGCAACAATAGATATACTTATGATTGTGTTACTGTTTGAAATAAAGAAACTAATTTTTATAAATATATAAGTGTAGAAGAGGTTAAATATAGTTCTTGATGAGTTGTAGAAACTATTGCAAATTCTTTTTTATTAAAATCAAAAGTGATATGGTTTAAAAAATGATATCATGAATTTGAAATTAAATCTATTATTACAGATTGGAAAAGATTATAATTATTAATTACGAGAAAGTGAAAATAAATAAAAAATCTGCATTTACTTTAATAGAAGTAATAGTATCTCTTGCTATATTTTCCATTGTTATAACATCTATTATTTGGATATATATTACTAGTTCAGATATTATAGTAAAATCTGATATAAATAGAAAGATGCAAGAAAATCTTAAAAATGTTTCTAATACAATAGCTGAAGATATTAGAAAAAATGGTATTTTATGAGTTTCAAATTCTTTAATTGATCCTTGTGATTTCACATTATGATCTAACAATTATAAAGATGGTAATAAACTTTGTACTAAATCAGGGAATACTTATTATTTAGCTAAAAAGGATATATTAACTTGAATATATACAAGAGTAAACAATAATAGTTGTTGAAATATAGCTGATAAATGTGTAATTTATAATTTATCAAAATGAAAACTTACAAATAGCTTTATATCAATTAAGAGTTTAAAATTTTATCTTTCAAATGATAAAATTCCAAAAGTAACTCTTTCTATATTAGCACAACCAAGTATTCAGAAAGGAGTCAAAATAGATTTAATAAAGAAAAGTAAATTAATTTTCCAAACTACTATTAGTGAAAGACCATTTTAATAAAAACTATATTTATGAAAAAAATAAATAAAAATAATAAATGAGGGTATTCAATAATAATTTCATTATTATTAATTTGACTATTATTACTTCTTTCAACAGGTATATTAAATATGATATTAACTGAAATGAGAGATAATAAGGCAATGGGAAATTCTATAAAAGCATATGCTTGAGCGGAATCTGCTCAAGAATTAGCTTTACTTAAAATAAAAGAGAATTGATATGCATATTATGATAAAATAAATCACAATATAAATAATCGTTCAGTATTATTATCAAATAATCCTACAGATTTATCTAAATTTAATAAATCTAAAGATGTTTTTATTTCATATGATATATGATCTAAAGTATCTGAATATAATGGAATATTAAAACCATTATGATATGATATAATACCACTTTTTTATATTAATAATCTATGAGAACAAAAAGTTACTAGTATTCAATTAACAAAATCTTTTTGAGTAGAGACTGATTTAGTTTGGAATATTATATGATATAATAGTTGAATATCATGAAATTGATTAAATACTCTTTGAGTTAAAAAAACATTAGTTTCTAATGAATTAAAATATACAAAGGAAACTATAAATAGTTTTATTTCTAACTCTGATTCGAATTATTTAGTTTTATTTAATTGATGAAATTCTGAGGTAATTAAATATAAAGTTGTTTCAAATAATGTATGAGAATTTTTTTCTAAGCCAAAAACTTCTATAATTTCATCTTGAGAAATAGGTGAGTATAAACAAAATTTAGAGACTATTTTAGATAATACTAAGTTTTTAAATAGACAAAAGTATGTAATTTATAGTAATTAAAAATGGCTTTAAATAGCTATCTTTAATTACTATTTTTATTTCATTCCCTTTAAATAGCAAAAAAACTTAAAAAAAGTTTTGCATATTCTTTTAAGTTTGCTAGAATATAGATGTTTTATATTTATTAATAATAATTATTATGAAAAAACAAGATTTTATTAAAGCTGTTGCTGCTGATGCTGGATTAAGCCAAGATGCTGTATCTAAAACATTATCTTCTATGATTGATATTGTTACTTCTGAATTAAAAAGTGGTAGTGAAGTAAATATTACTGGTTTTGGTGCTTTTAAAATTTCTGCTAGAGCTGCTAGAAATGGGGTTAATCCTAGAACTGGTGAATCTATCAAAATACCTGCTATGAATTCTCCTGTTTTCAGAGCTGGTAAAACACTTAAAGAAGCTGTTAGATAATCTTGTTATCATATTGCTAAAAAAAAGACTTAATTAAAGTCTTTTTTTTTGATTTTAAATAAATTTAATGATATAATATTTTTATATTGTAATTGTTTTATATTATTTATGAATATTATAAATATACATAATCTTGCAAAAGACCTTAATAAAGAGGACTTTATATCTAAATATCTTAATAATAAAGAAATTGATATAGAGTTTATTTATGAGTCAGATTTTATAAATGCAAAGATATTAAGAGATTTTATAGAAATTATATGTAATAAATTATGATTTCCTCATAAGGATGTATCTAGATTTATATTAATAGTAGATGAACTAAATAACAATGCTATTGAGTATTGAACGTTAAAGTGATTTCAAAATAAACTTAGAATAAAAACTAATTGAGATTCAGAATCTGTTAATATAAATATTGAAGTTGAAGATTCTTGAAATTGATTAAAACATAAAAATGCTTTAGAGATGGAAACTCTTAGAGCACATCAATTAAAATTATGATATTGAAATCATGAATCAATAAGATGAAGAGGATTATTTATGATAACTGTTAAATCGGTTGATAGATTATATTTTAAAGATACAGAATCAGGAGGATTAATAGTTTGAATTAGAAAAAATATTGAAATATAAAAAATGTTTACTTATTTAAGTAAACATTTTTTATATTTTGTATGCATTGATATTCTTTTTCAGTTGTACAGTAGAAAACTTTATTTTTTATTCTTAAATCTATATAAACTATAGTAGATTTATTTATATTAAATTTTTCTTTATTTAATATTGAGAGTTTTTCTATTTGTTCATTAATTAGAGAGTTCAGATTAAATATTAGAGTAGTATTTTTATCTGTTATTATATGTAATTCTCTTTCAGTCATATAATATTTTAATTCTTTTATATTAATATCTATTATATTTTCTTTTACTTTTTCTACTATATAAGAAATATTTTTAATAAAATATGAATTTAATATTTTTTTATAATCAATAAATTTATTTTTATCAAACTCTTTTACAACTTTTAATTCTTTTAAGTTATCTGAATATGAAGAGGGTATTAAAGTTCAATTTTCAGTAATTATAAAGGATTTTCAATTTACCATTGTATTAAATACTCACTTATATGAACTTATATTTATTTTTAAAGTGCTAGGTAATTTTATACTAGTATTTATATCTTTTATATTTTGTTGATAATCTTTTAAACGATTTAAAATATCTATTTCTTTTGTTGTGAATATAGATTTTCATCTATATTTATCAGTAGCTTTATATGCTATTGTCATATTTGTTATATTGTCTTGTTTAATTATTTCTATATATTGTATTCTAAAAATAGGTCAAAATATTATATAAAGTAATATAATAAATATTATAGCAATTCATCAAAAATAATAATAAAGATTATTTTTTCATAGAAATTTTAATTTATTGAAATCTATATTATTAAATGTTAAACATTTTCTTTTTTTTATAAAAGTAGTTTGCTCCATTTTACTTAAATGAAGCCAACTTTTATTAGGTTTTTTTCTTTTACTATTTTTAGTAAAAATTTTTTTAATTATATTTAAAGGCATAGATATATATTTATATTGATTTAATTACTTCACATACTTCTTGTCAGATTGCTCATCTTTCATCATATCTAAATCTAATCTTGGGTAGTTTTCTTATATTTAAAGCTCTGTTAAATCTTCATTGAATTTCTCTATTATGTTTTGCTAGAGTTTTTGGTAAAATTTCTCAATTTAATAATGAACTAACAAATATATCAAGATATGATAAGTCAGAACTTATTTTTACTGATGTAACAGTTATTATTCAGAATGTTAATTCTGAGTCATCTAATTCTTCAAGTATATAATGAGAGACTAATTCTCTAGAAATACTTTCTAACTTTTTTATTCTTTCTTGATTCATTGTTTTGTATTATCTCACTAAAAATTATATATATTTATATATGTTAAATATATTTATTTATTTAGTTTTGACAAATAATTATTTATTAATATAATCCCGTTACTATAAGTAGAGAAGGACTTTTCTACATTTAAAATTTAATTTCCATAAGGGAGATAGAAATATGATATACGCAATAAGAAATGAATGAGAAACTAATGAAAAACTAATTTTAAGATACAAAAAAATGTTTTTTCAATCTAGAATGACTGCAAAAATAAGATCTGAAAGATATGCTGTTGGTAAACTTTCAAAGAAAAAACAAAGAGAATCTGCAATCGTTAGAGAACATTATAGAATGTTAAATACTAAAGTTTACTTTTAAGTAGAACTTTCAAAAATAAAAGCTAATTTTAGCTTTTATTTTTTTGTTTTATTTAGGAAAGTTATATAATATAATTAAATATATTAAACAAAGTTTTTCGCAATCTAACACTTTATTCATATAGTAAATGCTTAAAACTTTTTATTAATAATATTTAATTATTTTTAAATAATATAAATATAAAAATGTTTAAAAAAATAGTTTGATTAGGTTTTTCTACAAAAGGTAAAAAAGCTAAGGATTTAGAAAAATATATTGCTTCATTAGTGGAAGGTTGAGCTAATGAGTTTTTTACTGGTTATAATCCTAGCTACTGGAGTGATAAATTTGGTTTTGAAGTAAGTCCAAATGGTAGATTTGCAGAACATGAACAAATAACTGATATAAATACTTTAAGAGCAGTAATAGATGAAGTTCATAAATATAATTTAGAAATATTTATAAACTTAAATGCATGGTATTATACCGATCAAACTATGCCACTTATTGAAAAAATGGTAGAAGAATTCATAGAAATTTGAGTAGATTGAATAATATGTGGAAATATAAGTATATTAGAATATTTAAAAGAATTATGATATAAATGAAAAATAAATATTTCTACTATAATGGCTGTTTATAATTCTGAAGCTATTAAATTTTTACTTGAAAATTATGAAATAAATAAAATTATTTTATCAAGAGAAATTACTCTTAAGGAAATTGAAGATTTAGTTACAGAATTTAAAGATACTCAGTTTGAAGTATTTTGAGAAGGTGATTTTTGTAGATATAATAATTGATTATGTTTTGCTGAACATAAGTATTGAGCAAAAGACATTTGTACTATTGTAGTAAATGATTTAATTTTTAAAAAGAAATATAGAGCTGATTTCAAAGATTTTTTATTAAATCCTGAATTAAGTAATGAACAAAAAACAGAAGAAATGGATGATGAATATTTAGATATTTTTGAACAAATAGCAAGTATTTTAGGGAAGATAGAAATTTGATTATTAGATAATAAGATTTTAGAAGAAGAGTTAGTAAAAATAATAAAAATTTCAAAAAATAGAGTGGATTTATTTTTTGATGCTATGAAATGAATAAATGATAAAAGAAATACAAATATTTTAACTTATTTAAGAGCTTTGAAATATTTAACCTTATCCCAACCTTCTCCTTTGAAGGAGAAGGAGCAAATAGAATTTGAAGATTTAAGAGATGAAATTGAACAAAGTGTACAATCAGGTATCAAATATCTAATGGACAAATCTAAAGAGCTTTGAGGTATACCTAAGCTTAAAGCTTTAGAATTATGAAACTTTTATTCAAGATGAGATAATTTAAATCTTTATACTTATTTATTTTTCTCTAAATTCAAGAATATAGAAACAGTTAAATTTCCTACTAGATGAAGGAATTATAATGAAAAAATAAAAATAATAGAAGAAGTTTTAAATAAATGAAAAGTAGATAAAAAATATTTAGATAGGGGGATAAATATTGAAAGAACTCATTATGATTTAACTTATTTATTTGGAAAGAAATTATGGTTTAGAGAATTATTAAAATAATTTGTAATTGCAAGTTTTATAAATAGAATAATTCTCGTTATAATTTATTATTTAAAAAATATCATATGAAAATATTAGCATTGTTATTAATAACTGTATTTATAGCTAGTTGTACATGAGAAAATAGAGAAGGAATGGTTAAAGATGAAAATTGAAACCGGGTAAAAATAGAAGAAACTAAAGAAGCTATGCCAGAAGAAACTAAAATGGAAGAGGCTACAATAGAAGAAACTGAAGTTATGCCAGAAGAAACTGAAGTTATAGAAGTTCAAACTGAAAGAGTTAAATCAGAAGCTGAGCTTAAAAACCCTGAAAGATTTGATCCAGTTACTGGAGCATCTTTACCTGATCCTAGATAATTTATATGTTTAAATTAAATTTAAATAAGTTTTGAACTAAGTTTAATCTATTGATAATAGATGAGTTTGATAATTTAGATTTAGAAAATGAAATAAATAATTTATTTATAAATTATGAAAAAATATTTTCTAGATTTAAAAATGACTCTGAATTATCTATTTTAAATAAAAATAAAAGAGCTGAATTATCATCTCTTTTTTTTGAGTTATTTAAAAAAAATATTGAATTAAATAATTTAACTAATTGATTTTTTAATCCATTTATAGATGTTGAGAGTATTTGATATAGTAATAAAAAATTAGATTTAAATTATACTAAAAAAAATAAAATACTATTTAATGAAAATTTTGAATTAAAATGAAATTTATTAACTTTAAAAAATAATTCTAATTTAGATTTTTGATGAAGTTGAAAGTGATTTTTTGTTGATTATGTAAGTTTATATTTAAAAAATAAAGGTTTTAAAAACTATTTTATAGACTTTTGAGGGGATGTTTATGTATCTTGAAGGAAAAATAAAGATGATATTTGGAGAATATGAATAGAAAATCCTTTTTTAATTTGAGAAACAATAGGATATATAAATTTAACTGATAGTTCTATTTCTAGTTCAGGTAATTATTTTAGAAATTGGGATATTAATTGAAAGCAATTTCATCATATAATAAATCCTTTAAATAATTTAAATGAAAATGAAATAAAAATGATTACTATCATATCTAAAAATACTTATTTTTCAGATTCTATAGCTACAGCTTTATTTAATATGTGAATAAAAAATGCAATATTATTCTTAAATAAAAATAATATTGACTGATTAATAATATGAATGAATGCAAAAGCTTATTTTTCAAAATGATTTATAAAAAAATATTGATTTAAAAAGGAATATTAGATTATTATTCTTTACAAAAAAAATAAAGTAATTACACTAAAAACATATTAAAATTAACAATAAAACTATGTGAAGAGGTCCAGTTGTTGCTAAGAGAAGAGATGCAGTTAATGCTGTTAAATGAAAAGTTTTTGCAATTCATGCAAAACTTATTGCTATAGCTGCTCAAAAATGAGCAGATCCAGATATGAATGCTTCTTTACATGCTGCTATAGTGAAGGCAAAAAAAGAATGAGTTCCAAATGAAAATATTGATAGGGCAGTTAAAAAGGGTAGTGGTGCTGATAAATCAGCTGCACAAATAGAACAAATAACTTATGAATGATATGCTCCTGGTTGAGTTGCTGTTATGGCTACAGTTTTAACTGACAATAAAAATAGAACTGTAGCAAATATAAGACATATTTTTAGTAAATATAGTTGAACTATGGGTGAAACTTGATCTGTGTCATGGATGTTTCATAGAAAATGAGTTATTTTTATAGACCCTGCTAAACATAGCTATGATTCTATAGAAGAGACTATATTTGAAACAAATGCTGAAGATGTAATAGTTGAAAAAGATTATATTAAAGTTTTAACAAGTTTGGAAGATTTTAATGAAGTTGAAAAATTTTTAGAAGATAAATGAATTGAATTTATAGAAGCAAAAATTGATTTTGTTCCTGATAATGAGGTTGAGGTAACTGATTTTGATAAAGCTTTAAAAATAAAAAAAATGATAGAAGCTTTTAATGATGATGAAGATATTTCAGAAGTTGCAACTAATGAGATAATAGCAGACGAATTAGATAAAGAAGTGGAAGAGTTTATTGAAAAAAATACATTTAGAAGTTAAAAAGATACTGGTTTTAAACTAGTATTTTTTTACTATTAAAAAAAGATAATCTTTCGATTATCCTTTTTTAATTTCTTTCATTTTTAAAACTTCGTGTTTTCTAGTTACTTTATTGTATTTTCTTAGAGTAGGTCCTTTAGTTCCAGCTTCATAATTCTTTTTTTGAATATTAGTTGTATGAACCATGTTTCCAGTTTCAGTAGAATAGAAAGCAACGTAAGTTCTTTTACCTTTAGCCATCTTTGCTTATTTTAAAATATAAATTGTTTTTTTACTGAGTGATTATATAAAAAAAGTGTTTATATGCAAATTTTTTTAACTAAAAAATAGTTTTGTTATATAGCAACTTGCTATATAACAAAACTATTGATATTTTTATGAAGAGAAAAATCTCCTTTTTGATTTCTCTTCAATTTGTTTTTATTTTATCCTATATGTAGAATTTCG
>JALSMB010000072.1 GCA_026988025.1 Candidatus Altimarinota bacterium
ATAAATGATGAAGAATTATTACATGAAGAGATGCTTTTGGTAGATATATTTATCAAAAATATAAATGAGAATATGTAGTTAGTAAAATAAATAAAAATAATTTAAAAGATATAGCTTGAGCTTTAGATTGAAATTATTTTAATGTATCAGATGTATGAGATTTAAAGAAATTAGAAAAATATACATCAGATTTAGAAAAAAAAGTATATAGAAGAAGTACAAATTGAGAATTATGAGATTTCTGAAGAAATTTAAGTATTATGAGTATTATAAGTTTTATTTTATTTATATTATTATATTTATTTGAGGAGAAGATTTATTATTTAAATAGAAAATTATTATGACAAGAGAAGTAAAAAATTTTAAAGAAATATTATCATATTGTGATAGAATAAATACTTATGCAGTAAGTAAAATAGATAATATAGTATATTTAGCTAATTGAGATATTTTAAAACTTAAAAATATAGAAAATAATGCGTAAAAAAATAATATTTATTTTATGATGATTTTTTTTATTAAATATTTTTTCATTAAATGCTTTTTATAATAATTATTTATGAAAGAAATTATATAATAATAATGAATATGTTAAAAGTATAAATAATTTTAAAAAAGCATGAAATATTGATGGATATTATAATGTAGCTAATTCTTTATATAAACAAAAAAAATATAAAGAAGCTATAAAAGAATATAAAAGTATTTTATGAGAAGATAAAAGTTTAATAAATTTTAACATTAATCATAATATAGCTAATTCTTTTTATAAGATAGGAGAATTAGAAAATTATAATATTAAAAAAATACAAAATTGGGAAGAGTCTATAAAATTTTATACAAATGCTTTAAATATAAAATATGATGAAAAAACAAAGAAAAATTTAGAGTTTGTTTTGAATAAAATAAAAGAAGTAAAAAAACAAAATAATAAAAATAAAGAACAAGATTGAAAATCACAGAAAAATAAAAAATGACAAGATTGAAAAAAGACTAAAGGTGAAGAAAATAAAAATTCTCAAGATTGAAAAGAATCTACAGATTGAAAATCACAGGAAAATAAAAAATGACAAGATTGAAAAAAGACTAAAGGTGAAGAAAATAAATCTTGAGAAAATAATAAACAATGATGAAAAAAGAAAGAAGATTGAAGACAATTAAGTAGTAAACAAGAACAAGCTTTAAATCAATATGAAAAAAAACTACAACAAGATCAAAAAAATAATACTGATAGTTTTAATAAAGTTTATAAAGAGAATAATTCAAATGACCCATTTTCTAATTTTTTTAATGATCCATTTTTTAATAATAACTTATTAAATTGATGAGGTAATGAAAAAGATTGGTAAAAGCAACTAAAACGATAGTTGCTTTTTTATAATTTTATATATAATATACAAAATTATAAAAATAACACATAAAGATAGATGTTTATAGATGAAGTAAAAATAAAAGTAATTTCGTGAAGATGATGAGACTGACTTGTTTCATGGAGAAGAGAAAAATATATTCCAAAATGAGGACCACGGGGAGGTAATGCATGAGATGGGTGAGATGTCTACTTATTAACTGATGAAAACTTAAATACTTTATCAGAATATAGACATAAAAAAGTACTTTCTGCTGAAAAATGAGTAGGATGATGAACACAAGATTGTAATTGAGCAAATGCACCACATCTTGTTTTAAAAGTACCTGTTTGAACAATTGTAAAAGATGCTAATACCTGAGAATTAATTGCAGATTTATCAGAAAATAATGTTAAATTATTAGTTGCTAAATGAGGGAAGTGAGGTTTTTGAAATTCACATTTTTGTTCTTCTACTAGACAAGCTCCAGCATTTGCTGAACTTGGTGATGTATCTACAGAAGCAGATTTACACCTTGAATTAAAACTTGTAGCAGATATAGGTATTATTGGTGTACCTTCTGCTTGAAAATCAACACTTATTTCAAATATTACAAATGTTAAGGCTAAAATAGGAGATTATCCTTTTACTACTCTTATTCCAAATCTTTGAGTGTTAGATCATAAAGGTAAATCACTTGTAATGGAAGATGTTCCAGGACTTATTCCAGGTGCTTCAGAGTGAAAATGATTAGGTGTAGAATTTTTAAAACATATAGAAAGAACAGGTGTATTATTACATTTACTTGATATGTATAGAATGGATCAAGTTTTTAATGATTATAAAGATATTAGAAAAGAGCTTGAATTATTCTCACCAGATTTAGCTAATAAAGAAGAAATTGTAGTATTTTCAAAAGCTGATTTATTAGATAATGAAATGAAAGATTTTATTGTTTCAGAATTTAAAAATAAATTTTCTAATAAAAAAATATTTATTATTTCTGCTGCAACTTGAGAATGAGTTCCAGAATTAACAGATTACTTAATTGATAATTATGCTAAAGATGTAATAGATGCTATTGAATTAGATAGAGATGAAATCAAAGAGATTAAGGTTTATGATTTAAAAGATAATGTAAATCCAAAAACTGTAGAAGTTAAATATTTATGAGATTTTAAATTTGAGGCTAAGTGAATTAGGTTAGAACAAATTGTTAGAATGACTGATTTTGAAAATGGAGAAGCGTTACTAAGAGTATATGATGTTTTAGATAAATTAGGTGTAATGAGAATTATAGAGCCAGAACTGAAAAAACAATTAGAAAAAGAATGAATGGATAATTCATTTTTCTTTGAAACTGAAGAATGAGAAGAAGAATCAAAAGCTCTTAATCCAAAAGTTATTGTTGCAGGAAGAGAAATTGCTTTAGATAGATTAAAATATAATTTATAAAAAATATGAAATTTAATTTAGATAGTTTGGTGACTGAATTCAATGAACTAGAAATGAAATTATCTGATCCAGAGATTTTTAAGGATCAAAAAAAAGTGAAAGAATTATCTTCTAGAAAGAAAGCAATGCAAGGAGCAGTTGAACTTTATAAAATATATAAAACTTCAAATCAAGCATTAGATGATAATAAAGAAATGCTTAAAGATGAAAAGGATGAGGAAATGAGAGAAATGCTTAAAGAAGAAATTAGAGAAATAGAAACTAAAATTCCAGAAATGGAAGAAACCCTTAAGGTGGAGCTTCTTCCAAAAGACCCAAACGATGATAAAAATATTATGGTTGAAGTAAGAGCTTGAGCTGGTTGAGATGAAGCTGCATTATTTGCTTGAGAATTAGCTAGAGCTTATATAGTTTTTGCAGAATGAGAATGATATAAGGTAGAAATAGCTGAAGAAAACATCTCAGAAGCAGGTTGAGTAAAAGAAATGGTTTTTGAGGTAAAAGGTGAATGAGCTTATTCAAGATTTAAATATGAATCATGAGTACACAGAGTTCAAAGAATTCCTGAAACAGAAAATAAATGAAGAGTTCATACTTCAGCAATTACGGTTGCAATAATGCCAGAGGTAGATGAAACAGAGGTGGAAATAGATTTAGATGAAATAGAAATGAAATTTTGTAGATCATGAGGTCCAGGTGGACAACATGCAAATAAAGCAGATTCAGCTGTTCATTTAAAACATTTACCTACAGGAATAATTGTATTTTGTAGTGATGGTAGATCTCAACATAAAAATAGAGCTAAAGCATTTGCTATAATGAGAGCAAAATTAAATGTATTAGCAGAAGAAAAAAGAGCAAAAGAAATATGAAGTGCAAGACTTTCTCAAGTAGGTTCATGAGATAGATCTGAAAAGATTAGAACTTACAATTTTCCACAAGATAGAGTTACAGATCATAGAATAGGTCAAAATTTTTCAGGAATACCTCAAATAATGACAGGTAGACTTGCTCCAATTATTGATGCATGTGCAGTAGCTGATCAACAAGCTAAATTAGAGGCTGCTTGAAAGGGGGAAATTTAATTTTTATTATATATTTTAGTTTTAAGAAGTTTTATATAAATCTCTGTATATTTAGAAAAAACACTATTTTAAAAAAATAGTGTTTTTTCAATAAAAAAATTAGATTTAAGAGTTTTTTAAAAATATAGTGTATATTAATAGCCAAGAACTTGATTTTAGAAAATAAATAATTATTATAAGTTTATTAATTAATGTAATTTTAATCAAAATATGACACAAGATAATAAAATAACAGAAGAATATTGAGCTGATAGTATACAAGTTTTAGAAGGTTTAGAGCCAGTAAGAAAAAGACCATGAATGTATATTGGTTCAACTGATGAGAGATGATTATTGCATTTAGTATGGGAAATTGTAGATAATTCTATAGATGAAGCAATGGCTGGTCATTGTGATACTATTACTATTAGTTTATGATCTGATGGTTCTTGTACTGTTCAAGATAATGGTAGATGAATTCCTGTTGCAAAACATACTAAAACTGGTAAGTCTACTCTTGAAACAATTTTAACTGTATTGCATGCAGGTTGAAAATTTGGTTGAGGAGGTTATAAGGTTTCAGGTTGACTACATGGAGTTTGAGCGTCTGTAGTAAATGCACTTTCTACTAAATTAGAAGCTTGGGTACATAGAGATGGTAAAATTTATTATCAATCTTTTGAATTGGGTATAACTCAAGGGGATATTCAAGAGGTTTGAAAAACAGATCATACATGAACTATTATTAAATTCTATCCAGATCCTAGTATTTTTAAAATAACTACAGAATTTGATTATAAAATAATTAAAAATAGATTAAGACAACAAGCTTATCTTACAAAAGGTATAACTCTTTATCTTGATGATGAAAGAACATGAGAAAATTATAAATATTACTTTGAATGAGGTGTTAAATCATATGTTAATTTTTTAAATAAAAAAGAAGATACTATTTGAGATATCTTTTATTTAGAAAAAGAGTCAAAAAATATATTGGTTGAGGTTTCTATGCAATATAATAGAGAATTTTCAAATAATATTATTTCGTTTGTTAATAATGTTCATACACCAGAGTGAGGTTCTCATTTAACATGATTTAGGATGGCTCTTACGAGAACTATAAATAAATATGCTAGATCTAAATGAATTCTTAAAGAAAAAGATAACAATCTTACTAATGATGATGTGGTTGAAGGTTTAACTTGTGTAATCTCTATAAAATTAGAAGATCCTCAATTTGAATGACAAACTAAAGGTAAATTAGGTACAGCTGAAGCAAAATGAGCAGTAGACTCTGCTTTTGCAGAAAAATTTATGGAATTTTTAGAAGAAGACCCGTCTACTGCTAAAAAAATAATAGAAAAAGTATTTTTAGCTGCAAAAGCTAGATTAGCAGCAAGAGCAGCAAGGGATACTATTATTAGAAAATGAGCATTAGAATGAATGACTCTTCCTGGTAAGCTCTCTGATTGTTCTTCAAGAGATCCAATTAAGTCAGAATTATATATAGTCGAATGAGATTCTGCCTGAGGTTCAGCTAAACAAGGTAGAGATAGAGAACATCAAGCAATCTTACCATTAAAAGGTAAGATACTAAATACTGAACAAGCAAGAATTGATAAAATTTTTGCTAATCAGGAAATAAAAAATATGATTATTGCTTTATGAACTTCTATCTGAGAAACATTTGATATATCAAAATTAAGATATCATAGAATAATTATAATGACTGATGCTGATGTAGATGGGGCTCATATTAGAACTCTTCTTTTAACTTTCTTTTTCAGATATTTAAAAGATATAGTTGACTTAGGTTATCTTTATATTGCTCAACCACCATTGTATAAACTTACTAAAGGTAAAAAATCTTGGTATGTATATGATGAAGAACAAAAAGATAAACTTATTTCTGAGTATAGTATTACTTGAGAAAATATTCAAAGATATAAAGGTTTATGAGAAATGAATCCAGAACAACTATGGGAAACAACTATGGATCCAGAAGAAAGAAAAATGTACAAGGTATCAATATGAGATGCTCAAAAAGCTGATGAAATCTTTAAAATTCTTATGTGACCAGATGTTCCACCAAGGAGAAGGTTTATTCAATCAAGAGCAAAAGATGTTCAAAATCTTGATATATAATTTAAAAAATGACTTATTTAAAGTCATTTTTTTATTTAAATAAAAAAAGTCAAAAAAAGCTTTGACAATATTAAAAAAATTCATAATATCTGTCTCGCTAATTAAATATATATTCCTTCGTAGCTCAGCGGTAGAGTAGATGGCTGTTAACCATTTGGTCACTGGTTCGAATCCAGTCGAGGGAGCCATTATTAAAATATATGTTGGAAGAATGGCTGAGTGGTCGAAAGCGACGGTCTTGAAAACCGTTGTATCTCACGATACCCAGGGTTCGAATCCCTGTTCTTCCTCCATTTTTTTTTAGCTTAAATTAAATAATATTTATATGGAAAGGTGGCAGAGCGGCTTATCGCGCACCCCTGCTAAGGGTGTGAATCCTCACGGGTTCCGAGGGTTCAAATCCCTCCCTTTCCGCCACTTAAATATTATAAGGGCCTGTAGCTCAGGGGTTAGAGCAGTTGGCTCATAACCAATTGGTCGTTGGTTCAATTCCAACCAGGCCCACCATATATAAAATACAGAAGAAAATAAAAAGTTTAAAAAAGTTTTGACTTGTGTTATATAATGTATAAGATTCATCTCGCTAAATTAATAAGTAAGAAGTTAATTAAACATTAAATAGGTTAAAGGTAAAAACATTGAAAAAAGTTTTGACAAACTGATTTAAATAAATACAATCTTCCTGCTTAAAGAAATTGAAGCAAAAAAGTTCATTAAAATAAACAGAATATTAGAAAGAACCAAATTTGAGTTTTACTAGGAAAAACACTATAAATCAAAAAGTCTATAGTTG
>JALSMB010000073.1 GCA_026988025.1 Candidatus Altimarinota bacterium
TATTTGTCATTTTTATGTAGTTAGTCATATTAGTTATGATTAATAATTATTTCTAATTATTTTATCATATTTATAGGTGACATTTCTATTTTGTAAAAAGGTGACATTTTAACTTTGAAAGTTACATACTAAAAATAATAAATTAAGTTTTCTAGGTTGATATATGAAATCAAGAAGTTTGACATTTTCTCATCAGAAATTATTTTTAAAATCTCTAGGATTAAAATAAATACTAGCTTCATCAAGAGCTATATTAAATTTAATATCTTTTTGTAAATTAGCTCAATATTTTTCATGAAATGATTTAGCTCATTCAAGATATTTAGGTAATCTTTCTTTTTTATGAGTGAAAAGTTTATCTCTATACTCATATAAATTAATATATTGGTGATAATCATAAATATCAGATAGAATATTTATTAGATCAGTATGATTAGATATTTGAAATTGACTATATCAGTTATAGTAATTAGAAATATTAATCTCTTTTTTCGGATTATATACTTTTAAGTATTTAGTTATATTTTGAGTTTTTCAAGAACCAAACTCTCACATAACAATATAGAATCAATTCATAGGAAATTTAAAATTAAGAAATAAGTTTATGGAATATTTTTCAAACTATTAAAATAACAATTCAAAGGATGTAGTAAGATAAAATATTAATTGTAAAACCTGTAGTATAATTAGATAGAGCAACTCAAACTGTTAAATTGATATGATATAATAAAAAAGCTATCAAAGTCGTTGTAAAGTTTAAAAATAGTCCCCAAAATGCTACTAAAAATAGAATTCTAAATGATTTTTTTACAAACTCATACAAAATAGGAACCAGTCATGAAATAACCTTAGTTCCTGTTTTTGTAAGAAATCATAAAACTGATATTATAGCAGTTCATATAGTAAGTAATATTGCAGGCATAATATAAAATTAAGAAATATTAATAAAGTAAAATTCTAACAGTTAAAATAAGCATTGGTAATCACATAAAAAATAAAATAAGATAATCAATAATAGTTAAAGTTCATGGAGTAAATATAATTTCTCATCAGAAAAAACTAGTTCATACCATTATATGTTTCTGAAATTTAATAGTTTGAAGTGTACCAAAATAACAATATGTATTTTCTCATATTCATCAGAAAACCCTAAGAGTAGAAAATATATTATTTAGTGGATTTGTAACAAATGAAAGTATTTTATTTGGTATAAAAAGTAATTCTTCAAGAAAAGGAACTTTGTCAGCATAACCTAAATCAAGTAACCCATTTAGATCAATACTTAAATCATAGCTTCAGTTTGAATAATAAGCAAAACTTCAATCAGAATTAAACATATCACAAGTTTTATTATTATCATTTCTATTAACTATATTTCAATAATCAGAATTTCAGGGAATATAATTTATTCAAGAAGTTCATCCAGTTCATACAGAAAATCAGGAAGTTCAACTGTCTAGTGCTCAACTAAGACTATTTTGTAAATCACTAATTTTATTAGAATCTATTGAGAATAGACTAAATAAAGAGCTTATTATTCATGAATTATCTGTAGTTGTAGTAGTTGTTCATCAGGAAGTATTATTTGTATCTAATACACTTGTAGCACATCACCGAAAATCTGAATATAAATATGGACTACATTGATTACTACAAGTAGGAGGGTTTCAAATAGATCAACAAACAAGACTTCAACTATTATTGTATATTAAATATTCTCAACTATTACAAGTACTTGTATCTACAGTAGTAAAATAATCACATCAATTAACTCATAATCAATTTAAAGGTTGATTAGCTGTAGTATTGTTTGTAGTTCAAGAACTTGTTCATCATCAAGTTCAAGGAATATATCAAGAATTTGCTCATGTAAGATTATTATATGCTAGTTCTAAATTTGGAGATTTAATAGTATTATCACATATAAAATTTCATGTTATTATATCATTATAACAAGTAGAGGGATAAAAGTTTCAATCACTTGCTTGTATGCTATAACTTCATTCTTCAGAAGTACAATAAAATTTATTTTCATCTGCATAATATGAAACAGAAGTATATCATGGAGTAGTACAATTTAAATCATAAAAATAAGTTTTATCATCTCATGAACTTTTGAAATTATTAAAATCTTTTAAATAAACTCTATTTTTAGTTACATCATAATTTCAAATAATATCTAAGGTAGATCATGTAAAATAAATAACAGGATTTCAACTATTATCAGTTATTCATTTAAATTGAACTAAATCTATATTTCATCATATTTCATTAAAAGTAGAATTATATACAATTACATTATTTCATAAATCAGAAGAAAATATATATTTAGTATTAGCTGAATTTGTTTTTAATGGTCATACAAGTTTTCAACCAGAATTAATAATTACTTCTCTAAAATAATCTCAATTTGTACTTAAAAAACATATAGATTGATTACTATTACAAGAATATAACCAACCTTTCATAGTTCAAAATATATCAAAATAGGGGAATGGAATATATGAGGGAGCTAGAAATCAACTTGGATATGGTCTAGTATCAAGTACTGAACTTGTTAATGTATTGTAATTTATCTGATTATATGTAAGAGTATTTGTTCAGTATCAAATATAAATATCATTGTATAGAAAATATTTACTTGAAAAAGATAGTGAATTATATTGATTTACTCAGCTTGTTTTTTGAATAGTTAAATTTCAATCTGAATTATATGTAAATACAGTATTTGAATTTCAATAAGGTAAATCATAATAGAAAAAATCTTTTGGAATTCAATTATTGTAATAACTAGCATTATTTACATAATAATTACAACTACTTCATCACCAACCACTTCATGAATTATCAGAACCAATTATAGAACTATAACTTGGAAAACTATTTAAATAACTTTTAGTGTGATAATGAAGATAAGTTGCAGGATATACATATTTACAATATCAAGGATATTGAGCTGATTTTATATAACTTCAAGTGAAAGTAACTTCGGTTAATGGATCACTTGTAGTTCATGTAAGAGTGTATTGAATTTCTTTACTTATATCAAAACTTGTATTATCAGAAATATTTATGGCAAAAGTATTTTGTATAGATCAAAGTATACAAAATAATAATAAGGCTATTTTTATTATTTTCTTTTTCATAATTTAAAAGATTTAATAGATAAAGCTATAAGAGTGAAAGCAACAAAAAATATAGACCAAAACCATATTAGAAAAGTAAAAAATAAGTTTTGTGATATATAATAAGCTCAATCATCTCAAATAAATCAAGCTCTATATACTTGACCAGTTCATGTATAAGTTGGAGTAGTAGTAAGTGTAAAACTAGGACAATCTAATTGTTTTATTATTTTTTTATTTGGTTTATTTACTAGTTTTGAGAAAGTACAATTTCATAAAAGCATAATTATTTATGGTTAAGAATAGAAAATATGAATCAAAGGAAATAAAGACCAAACAGTAAAAAAGTGATTCAAAAAAGATTTTGAAAGAAAAATCAAAAATAATTTATGAAAAACTGAGTAAAAATTCAGCTTGAATATAATAAATCAAACATGTTTAGTTTTTTAAATTTTTATAAAGTAAAAGGGAGAACGAAGTCTCCCTTTGTCCTATCATCTTCTTGTGATAAATCCTTTCACAAATCCGAATATTAGGAAGACTGCTAATAATGGTAGAATTATTGGTAATAATTGCATACCAACACTAATAAAAGATTGAGCCATGTTAGCAATACCAGTACCTAAACTACCGATTTCAGTAGCATCAACTGTAACTAAAGCACCTGAACTAACAGTAGCTCAAAGCGATAGCATAGTTATCAATCCTAAACCCATTGCAGTAAATATTCAAGCCATAACTAAAATATTTAAGAAATAAAATATGGAGCTCTAAATTAAAGAGCATAAAAAAAAGACCTCTGTATATTCAGATTAGGAGAGGCAAAAAACCTAACCTGATATACAAAAGCCTCTATGTTTAGTTTTCAATAAATAGACGATTTTTATTAATTTACATCTTTACAGTTTTTAAAAGATCAATTAATTGTTCTTCAGTAACAGTTATGTACTGATTTTGGTCATAATAAGATTTAATATCTTCAGACCACTTCTTTTTAATAGTTTTCAATTCTACTAGATTAAGAACTGTACCAGCTTTTTCTCAGTTTGGAATTGTGAAATCATAAGATGAAACTATAAAATTTCAGTTCTTATAAATTTCTTCTTTCTTTATTGTAGGTTTAACCTGCGACATAATAAAAGAAGTTAAAAAATAAAAATACCTATAGATATTTAAGAACCAAGAGGAACTTTTAAATATCTATAAGTATTATATAGAAAAGGAATTAAAAATCAAACTTTAATTTACAAATATACTACAAAATGTAAATTAATCATGTTTTTTATTATTGTTTAGATGACTAGAGTAGAACCATATTAAAAAATTGATTTTTCAGTCATAAGTTGTAACTTCAACTCATGTTGTTTCAACTTCTAATTTATCTAATTTAGTTTTAGTTTTATCATCAATTCTTATTGATTTAGGGTTTTTCATATATAAATAGACTTTAAATAATAAATAGACATTATGTAGTATAGTCATTTACATTGATTTTGCAAATATGTTTCAATATTGCATTACTTTTGAATGTATTTTATTATTTTTAGTTTCTATAGTTGTATATGAAGGGTATGAAAATAAAAACTATTTTTTATCAGAAGTATCAATAATTATACAAATTAACTTGTATATTCTATTGTTTTTCTCTTGATGAGTCATTCAAATCATTTCTTTTTTCCTTTTATTTAATATTTGTTTTTCTTCAAAAGTTAAAACTCAAATACATATTTCAATATCTTCATCTGTATAATCTAATTTATTTTTCATTGCTAGAGTAAATAAGTATTTACGATTTTTTCAGTAAGTTTTGCTATAATTGTTCATAGTTTATTTTTTAAAAAGTATTATTTAAGTGTTTAGTGATGAAAAAATCAAGGATTCTATCTCAATATTTTTCATATAGTTTTTCAAAAAATAGACTTTCAGTTTTTATAGATGTGTAATTATCCATATAGGCACTTGCCATAGATAAATATAAACTTAATTTTTTATGAGTAATATTAGTAACTAATATATCTTTCCTTTCAGGTCTTTTAAATCTTTCAAATGTAGAAGTTTCTTTGTAAACTTCAATAATATCTAGATCATAAAATTTATTGAAATAATCTAGACAATACTGTTTTGAGTATTTAAAAAGAGCATTAATTGAATTGTTTGTAAGTTCTCTTATTGCTCTTGATTTCTTTCTATACTCTAAACGAGTTATAGGAAAGTCTTGGGTTATGTAGTGTTTGTAAATATTTTTTCAGTTTACTTTTATTTTATGTTTATTCTTTTCAAGAATATCTAGTTTTTTGTTATACAAAACTAGTTCATGTCTATCTAGCTTTATATTTTTGTATGTTGGTTCATTTCATATTCAAACTCAATATTCTTTTTTTTGCTTATTTTTATAATATTTCATGAAGTCTTTGACTTCTAGGTTTCACCAATCAATACAATAATCAATTCTTTTAACTATATCATTTTTGTTTTTATTAATATCAAATATAGAAAGAATATAATCAAAGTAATCAAAATATGCTTTGAAGAATAATCAATCAAATTCAATAGCAGTATAAACATTTCTATTTTTCTTTTGGGTTGGTTGTTTTACTTTTATATTACAGATGATATTATTTTCATTATCAATTATTTTGTAATATTTAAGTTGTTTTCAGAATCACCAGTCAAAGAAAGTTATTTTAAATCAGAAGTTTAATAAATATTCATTAGAATTTTCACAAAGTCATCAGAGAGTTTTTAAAATCTCTAATCAGTCGGGAAGTCTAATAGTTAGAAAATCTATATTTTCATAGTATACAAAAGGATTAAGTTTTAATATCTCATTCGTATGCTTTATGGTAGTTTTAGATTTAGTCATAATTTTCAGGAATTAAAGTCTAAAATTTAGGGATAATGTAAAATAAGTGTGCTACTTTTAGTATAAAAAATAGGATTAAATAGATTAAAAATATGGTATAATTTTGTAAATAATTAATTAACTTAATAATATGCAAAAAAAACTGTCCTAAAT
>JALSMB010000074.1 GCA_026988025.1 Candidatus Altimarinota bacterium
AGAAATATCTCAAATATTGTAAATTTACATATTCTGGACTTTTATTTTGTGAATTTTTTAAAAATCATTCAGACCACATTATTTTTGCTACCTTTAAAGTATCAATCATTTTATCAGAATATTCAATTCCAGATTTATCTAAAACATCCTTATCAAAATCAATGTTATGTGCAACTATTATTTTATTAGATAATGCATCATCTAATATCTTTCTATCATCATTATCTAAATATTTTCAATTTGATTTTTTAGTTAATAATTCAGGATAAATACCATGAACTGCCATAGCTCAAATTTCAATTTCAGTATCAGTATTAAAAAATAAATTATTATCCATCTTTTTTCAATCTTTAATCTCTCTGTATGCTAATTGAATCATTTTTCAATTAGAATAAATTCATCATTTATCATCTTTTATAATACCAGTAGTTTCAGTATCAAAGAATAATATAGGTGTTTCACTTTTTATATTCATAGTTTAAATTTGTTAAATAAAAAATCTAATTATTAGTTTAAATAATAATTAGATTTTTGCAATTTTAGTTTTAATTTATTTTTCACATATTTCACAAAAAATATCTTTTAATTTATCATAAATAAAATAAAGTTTTCCAGAAAAAAATCAAAGTGTAATTATTAAAGTAATAGTAGTAATATTATCTAAGTGCATTTCTAAAAATATCTCAGGTAATATAAATTTTCTTATTAAAATAATAAATCATATAATTAAAAATGTAGTAATTTCAGTATTTTTAACTACTTTTTCAGTTTTTTTATCCCACTTAATAGTTTTATCTTTTCTAAAAACTAAACTAATTCAAAATCATATTAATATAAAAAATATGTAATATAATGGAATATTTTTAGTTAAAAAATCTTCAAAAATTAAATAAATTAAAATAATATTAACTAAACTAAAAGCAGTTAACATTATTTTAATTTTTTTTGTTATTTTATGTTTTATAAAATGTTTCATTTTTTTCACTTCTAACCCTTCCCCCCACATAAGCATTGCAGGAATATAAATTAAAATTATTTATAGATATCTCATCTAGGTCAAATTTTTAATATATTTACTTTTCAATTAATAACTTCAAAAATTGCTCTTTTATTTCATACTCTAACTCTAAATTCATTTTCTTTTCAAACTATTCTTTTTATATCTAAATTTTCAAAATCTTTTAAAATTATTTTTTTAATTATATCTCTAAAAATTATTTTTTCCTTATTTGAAAGTTTATTAATATATTTTTGCCAAGCTCTTACCATATTATTTTATAGAGTTATTTAAAAAAGCTAAAACATCTTCAGCACTTTCATTAACTTCAATCATATCGTCTTTTTTATTTACAATATTATAAAAATACATAATCATTTCTTTTTCATTTTTAAATTTTGTCTGTGTAATTTTTTTTGTTGGATTTTCTATTGTTATTGAAACCATAATATTTTTATTAATATTTAATATAACCAAATTATATATTTTAAACCCAAAAAATCAAGCAATAAAAAATAGCCAAAAATTTGACTTTTCTGATATGATATAATATGATTGTCTTGATAAATAAAACTTTGTCAAACAATTTTATATTATAATTTTTTAAATTATGGCAATTTGAAAACCATCAGAAAGTTGAGAAAATACTTTTTATTTAGAAGCAATGTTATGAGAAGATATTAAAAAGTATATAGAAAGAGCTATTCAATATTCAAACACAAATAATACAACAGTACAAATAGAATTTAACTGAATTAGATTACCTAAAATAAAACAAGAAACTGAAATAGATATAAATTATATTATTGATATTTATTTTGATTTAATAAAAGAAAAAAATAGATTATATAAAGAAAGTGATAAATGAATAGAAGAGGCTCAATTAAGAAAAAAAGAAATTATAGAAAAACAAGATAAATTAAATTTATTAATTGACAATTTAAAAAATATTAATCCTAAAGATTATGAAGAATTATTACATTGGCTATGTGAATTTCAAGAAGTAGCTGATGATATTAAAGTTAAATATAATAAAAAAATAGTTTTATCATATTTTAAAGAGAATTGATTTAAAGAAAATGAAAATACTTGAAAAGATTTTAATTGAGAAAATAGTGAAAATTTTGCTAGATATTTAATATGACAATCTTTAGATTGAATAAATAGAGTCTGAGCTCCCCATCAAATTATACATAAATTTGTAAATGATTGGAAACAAAAGTTTTGAAAAAAAACAGAGGAAAATAAAAAGAAAATACAAGAAATTAAAGAAAGCTTGGCATAATTGTAAAAAAAGGGTAGGTAAAAAAGAGAGTATTTGGTAATATATAGCCAAATACTCTTTAACTTTTAGTATGAAAAATAAAAGTTACACTAAAAAGTGTAAAAAATGCTCAGAAAAACAAATAATAAAATTTTGATTTAAAAGATGAAAACAAAGATATAAATGTAAATCATGTAATTATATTTTTGTAAATAAAAGTAGAACTAAACAAACTACTCAATCTTTACTATGGAAAGACTTTGCTTTTTGAAAACAAACATACAAACAGTTATCAGAAAAATATAATATTTCAATCAAAACAGTACAAAAACTATTAGATGAATATAAATTACCAAAATTAAAGATAAATCCACAGGAAATAGTATTATTAATAGATACTACTTATTTTTGAGATATTTGAATTATGGCTTTTAAAGATTATCATAGTAAAAGAATACTTAAATATAAATTAGTATCTAATGAAAACTATACTAGTTATAAATTCTGAATTGATGAATTAATAAGAGAATGATGGAAAATAAAAGCAATAGTTTGTGATTGAAAAAGATGATTATTATGAGGATTTTTAAATATACCTACTCAAATGTGTAATTTTCATCAAGTACAAATAATAACTAGATATATAACCAAAAAACCTAGATTAGAAGCTAATAAAGACTTAAGGAAATTAACTTTATTATTAACTGAAACTGACAAAGATACTTTTCATTATTATTTAAATAAATGGTATATTCAATATTTAGATTTCATTAAAGAAAAAGCAATTGATGAAAATTGAAAGTCTTATTATGTACATAAAAGAACTAGATCTGCTTATTTTTCTTTAAAAAGAAATTTGCAATATTTATTTACTTATTATGATTACATATGAAAAGTAGATATTCCAAATACTACTAATGGGTTAGAATGATTTTTTAGTCATTTGAAAACGAAAGTTCGTATTCATCCTTGATTAAAAAAAGAGAGAAAAATTAAACTAATTTTATCTCTCTTAATAGGTCATTTCTAACTATAATACCTACCCATTTTTTCCATTAAGCCGAAAGCTTAAAATCTAAAAAAAAACTAGAAAATTTTAATTTTCTAGTTTTTTTGGTTTCTAACCCTTCCCCACATAAGCATTGCAGGAATATAAATTAAAATTATGAAAGTACCAAGTAATAGTCATCAAATAAATGCTATTGCAAGACTTCACCATAATTCATCTTTAAGTGCAAGTGTAGTAAGTCATAAAACTGTTGTCATAGTAGTTAATAAAACTGGTTTAAATCTAGCTCTTATTACATCTAAAATAAGCTCATTATCATTTTTATATTTACTTAAATCTTTCTTTTCATTATTATACCTTTCAATTAAAAGTATAGCATCATTTACTCAAACTCACATAAGACCAAACATTCAGAGTTGAGCAGGAAATGAAAATGGTAATCATGAAATAGTTAAAAGTAATATAGCTCAGATAAACAGAAATGGTATAACTGAAAGTACTAAAAATGGTTGTCTAAAATTACCAAAATGTAATACTAATACTGAAAACATCAAAATTATTCAAATACCAAATGCTTTCATTAAATCAGTCATAGAGTTTTGCATATCAGCAACATCTCATGCATATTCTAAATGAACTCAAGAAACTTCTTTTTGAACTTCTAAAATATAATCTTCAATTAAAGGTGTAACTTCACCTAAACTTGTTTGTTTAGTTTTATAAGCTCATATATTTAAAATTAAATTTCAATCTACATGACTAAGGTTTTTTACTTCTCAATTTAATTTAACTGATTTTATAACTTGTTTTAAATAAATATCCCTTCAAGGAATCATTATATCTAAAATATTTGTATTATTAAGCCTAGTAAATGCTTTTACATCTATCAAATCTGATGAAAAATCGTCTAATTTTTTAAGTAAAATACCATTTGGTTCATAATTTTCAGAAGATTGTAAACTAGCAACTAGTAAATCAAGCTCTTTAGAAGTTATATTAAATTGTTTAAGTTTATCTATATCCCAAGTAATATCAGTTTTTCAATTTGTATATTCAAGGGAACTAGACCAATCATAAGTTCAATTTATTGTTTTTAATTTTGGTTCAAGTTTATCATAAAAATCAACTAAATCATTTAATTTATTTCATACTAAATAAAAACTAACATCTTTTCATCAACTTGGTCATGATTTTTGTACAAAAAATTCTATAGAAGAAAGTTTATCTGAAAAATCACTCTTTAATACATGTTTTTTAATATCAGATAAAATCAATATCGAACTATGATCTCTTTGAAAATCTTTATCTGTAAGCTTTAAATCAATATATGATAAATCAGGATTAAATCAATTTGTATAAACAACATTATCTAATGGATCTAAAGATTTATAATTTCAAATGTTTATATTTTGATAAGCAAGTAATCATTTATTTTCATCTTTTTTAAAATATTTATCAATTTCTGAAGCTATATTTGAAGTTATTTTTCTATTCTCATCTAATTTTGTATCTGAATTAAATTTAAGATTTACATATATATTATTTGTATCTACAGGTGGTAGAAAATCTGCTTTTAAAAATTGTGTTGCAAAAAATATAGTTATAAAAAATATTAAAATAAAACTAAATACAGATTTTTTATAATTTCTAATGGTTAATTCAAAAAATGATTTTAATTTTCCAAATAATTTATTTTCTTCAATATTTTTATTTAATGTTTTAACTTCAGTTTTTATTTTAAATGTCATACTTGTAAGTACAACAGGTAGAAAAACTAAAGCTACAAATATAGAAATAATAAGTACAACATCTACTGTTACAGGCATATATTTCATAAAGTCCCCTATTTTACCTGAAAGCATAAAACCTATAGGTAAAAACATAGAAATAGTAGTAAAATTTCATGAAATTATTGGTTTCCAATATGAACTAATAGAAAATCATACTGCATCCCATTTTTTCAGTCATTTTTTTAATCATTCTTCAAATCACTCAATAACTACTATCAAGTTATCAACCATTATTCAAAGAGTAAGAACAAGAGAAAAACTTACTATATTATTAAATGTATATCAGTAATTTTTTAGAGCAATAAAGGCTATTAAATAAACAAGTGGAAAAACTATAGATATAGCAAGACTTTCTCTAAATCATATAAAAAGTAATATTATAATAAATATAATTACACTAGTTTGCCGAAAATTTGATATAAAAGTTTTGTAAGTTGAATCTATTTTTTCTTTTTGAGAATTTATTTCATAAACCTGTAAATCTCATAAATCTTTATTTTTTATTTTTAATTCAGTTTTTTTTGAAAATAATTTTTCTATAAAATTTTGTGGAGCAAAATAATTAGCATCACTATAAGTTAATCAATACTCCTTTACTAATGTTTTTACATTATCAATTGTTTCTAATATATCAGTTCAAGGAACTTTTTTTATAGAATATGTTACAGAGGAATATGTTTCTCATTTATCCATTAAATAAGTTTCTTTTTTGTACATATATGGTCATGTTGTAATTTTTGCAACATTTCATAGTAATACTGTATTTCAAGATTTATTTATAAGAGTTAAATTTGATAAATAATCAGAAATTTTAGAAAAGTCATCAGGATAACTTCTAAGAGAAAAAGTATAAATATTTCAATCTATTTCTTTTTTATCTGCTGGAAATTTATCTAAATAAGTTTGAATTTCATTTATAGCATATGAAAAATTTATATTATTTTTTAATAATTTATCATAATCAAATTTAATTTTAACTCATGGAA
>JALSMB010000075.1 GCA_026988025.1 Candidatus Altimarinota bacterium
TTTCACCTAATAGAGCTGAAAATCAAACTTGGGTAACTAAATGAGAAGTTATAAAATTTGATGGTTTTATGAAGTTATATATTGAGTGAACTGATGATGAAAATCATGATGAAGAAGATGATAATTCAACTTTACCAAATATTCAATTATGAGAAATTTTACCAGGTACAAACTTGGAAGCTAATCAAGGTTTTTCTAGACCACCAGCGAGATTTACTGAAGCATCTCTTGTAAAAAAACTTGAATGAGAATGAATATGAAGACCTTCTACTTATGCTCCAACTATATCAACTATTATAGATAGATGATATATTGAAAAATTTGATAAAAGATATTTAAAACCTACAGAAATAGCATTTACGGTTACTGATTTTCTAGAAGAGTATTTTAAGGAAATGATGCAATATAAATTTACAAAAGATGTTGAAGCAGATTTTGATAAAGTAGCAGAAAAAAAAGTTAAATTTCAAGAAATGTTAAGTAATTTTTGGGAAAATACACTTAAAAATGAATTAGAACACGCATGAGCTAATGCAGAAAAAATTATAGAAAAAGTATGAAAAGAATGTCCAAAATGTTGACAAGATTTAATTTACAGACATTCAAAAGCATGAAAATTCATTTGATGTAGTTGATATCCAGAATGTGATTTTATTGATCAACCAGAAGAAGAAAAAAATGCATTAGACGCATTAAAAGCAAAATATGAATGAAAACCTTGTCCAGATTGAATATGATGAACTATTGTAGTTAAAACAGGTAGATATTGACCATTCTTAGCAAGTAGTGAATATCCAAAAGTAAAATGGATAGGTAAAATAAAAGATGAAAAAGAAGAATTATTAGAATCTATTCTTCAAGAAAAATGATTACTTATTGATGAAGAAAGTTGAGAAGAAATGGTACTTAAAAATTCTAGAAGATGACCATTTCTTGCAGCTAAAAATTATCCTGCAGTAAAAATTGCAAAAAATATACCAAAAGAAGTTTGGGATATAGTTAATGAAAAAATAGCTGAAAAAAGTATAGAAAAAGAAAATCAAGATTAATATTAAATAAATAAAAAAACAAATTTTGATTTTTTAGCCTTGTTACTATAATAGTAGCAAGGTTATTTTTTAATTAAATTTTTAAATGCAAAACGATTTTCCAAAGAAATACTCACCAAAAGAGTTTGAAGAAAAATTATATAAAAATTGGGAATCTCAAGGTAAATTTAAACCTAGAGAATCTACAACTTGAGAACAATTTTATATTCCTATGCCACCACCAAATGTAACTGCAAAATTACATGTTGGACATTCATCAATGTTGACTTTGGAAGATATAATGACTAGATATCATAGAATGAAATGAGATTCTACAGTTATGATACCTGGAACAGATCATGCGTGAATTTCAACACAAGTAAAAGTTGAAGAGAAATTAGCTAAAGAATGAAAAACTAAACATAATATATCCAGAGAAGAGTTTTTAAATGAATGTTGGGATTGGACTAAACAATATGGTTGAGAAATACAAGATCAATTTAGAAAAATGTGAACTTCGTGTGATTGGTCAAAAGAAAAATTTACTATGGATCCTGATATGAATAAAAAAGTAAATAAAGCATTTGTTAATTTATACAATAAATGACTTATTTATAAAGGGGAATATATGGTAAATTATGATCCTAAGTTAGATACTGTTATTTCAGACCAAGAAGTAGTTCATAAGCTAGAAAAAGGTAAATTATATCATATTACTTATTTTGTATCTGGTAGTGATAATGAAGTAATTATTGCTACTACAAGACCTGAAACTTTACTTTGAGATGTTGCCGTTGCTGTTCATCCTAAAGATAAAAGGTTTAAAAAATTATTAAAAGCTGGTAAAAAACTTATTTTACCGATAGTAAATAAAGAAATTCCTCTTATTGCTGATGAAATGGTTGATATGGATTTTTGATCATGAGCAGTTAAAATTACACCAGCTCATGATGCACATGATTTTGAAGTAGGGAAAAGACATGATTTACCTTTAAATAAAATAGTATTAGGAAAGGATTGAAAAATGACTGATGTAGCATGAATATTTGCTTGACAAGATTTTTTAACTGCAAGAGAAAATATAGTAGAGTTATTAAAGGCTAAATGAAATTTAGTAAAAGTTGAAGATCACGAAGCGAAGGTTGCATATTGAGAAAGATCTCACGTAAAAATAGAAACTATTATATCTACACAATGGTTTGTTAAAGTTGACCCATTAGTAAAAAAAGTTATTAAATGATATAAATCAAAAGATTTTGAAATAATTCCAAAAAGATTTAATAAAACATTTGAAGATTGGATATTTAATTTAAATGATTGGTGTATTTCAAGACAATTGTTATGGGGACATCAAATACCTGTATGGTATTGACCAGATGGTGAAAAGTTTTGTGCTGAAAATGAAAGTTTAGCAAAAGAAACTGCATTAGCTCACTATGGTGAAGATAAAGAACTAACTAGAGATTCTGATGCACTTGATACGTGGTTTAGTTCAGCTTTATGGCCTTTTGCAATACTGGATTACAATATGGATTCAGATATACAAAATGATTTAGTTAAGCAATTTTATCCTGCATCTGTTCTAGAAACTGGTCATGATATAATATTTTTCTGGGTTATTAGAATGTTATTATTTTGATATGAATTTAGCTGAGAAACACCTTTCAAAACAATTTATTTCCATTGATTAGTTAGAGATAAAGAGGGGAGAAAAATGAGTAAATCATTATGAAATGGTATCGATCCAATTGATATGATTGATAAATATGGGACTGATGCGGTTAGATTAACATTATCAATTTGAAACACACCTTGAAATGATTTAAAATTTGATGAATCAAATGTTGAATTAAATATGTTTTTTGTTAATAAATTATGGAATGCTTCAAGATTTGTAGGATCTAATTTAGAAAATATAGAAACTGATATTGATAAAATAGAAGAAACACTTAAATCAAATTATTTAGATTTAATGTTTCATGAAAAATGGATTTTATCAAGAGTTAAATATCTTTCTGAAAGAGTAACTGAATGAATGGAAAAATATGATTTTTCAGAAGCTTGACAGGAATTACAAAATTTTACAAAAAATGAATTTTGTGATTACTATATAGAAGAATTTAAATTAACTAAAGAAGATTCTAAGTATTGAAAAGAAGTTATAACTTATGTAATTAATAAATTACTTAAATTATGGCATCCATATATACCTTTTGTATCAGAGGAAATTTATAATAAATTAGGTTTTACTTGAGATTTGATTGATTCAAAATGGGGATATGTATGATTAGATAGAAATGAAAACATAGAAAAAGATAATAAATTAATAATGGAAGTTATTAAAGAAATTAGATCTATTAGAGCTGATAATAATATTATGCCAAATAAATCTATCTGAGTTCAAATTTATGCTAAAAATAAAAATGCTGAAATTTTAACTGAAGTATTGGGTTTGATTTCTTGAATAGTTAAAGCTGATAATTTAGAACTTGTATCTAAAAAACCAACAGATGATAATTTAGCATTTTGAATAATAAAAGCTTGAGTTGAAGTATTTGTTGATACTTCAAATGCATTAGATGTAGATAAAGAAATAGAAAGACTTAAGGAACAAATAATTGATACAAAAGAATATATAGCTATTTTAGATAAAAAATTATTAAATGAAGCGTTTGTAAATAAAGCTCCTGAAAAATTAGTAAGAGCTGAAATGGAGAAAAAAGAGCAAGCTAAACATAAATTAGAAAAATTAGAAGAGAAAATGAATAAATTTATGTAAAAAATAAGTTCATAAAAATATTTCTTATAAAATAGAGTGAACTAAAATTATTTCAGTTCACTCTATTTTTTAGTTTAAAATATTATATATTTTAAACTAAAATAAAATTTTACCTCAAAATTTTAATGTTAAATTAAGGTCAGTCAGTATAATGAAAATGTTAATTGTTTTTATTTTACAAAATTATATATTTATGAAAAAAATATTTGATTTAATGCTTATATTATTGTGTATTACTTTTCTGTATACAAATACCACATATGCAGAAAATACTTATAATGATGCATGTTGAATAGAGAGTACTGTAGATAATTGAAGCTGAGGTTTATTACAGGCAAGTACAGCTAATAACTATAATATAGCAAAAACATCATATACTAAAACTAATGATACATATTTTCTTAATTCTTTAGATTCATTAACTGGAGCTATTTATAAAGAAAATATAAGTTTTTCATTTAAAAATGTATGATGAGAACATATCTGAGATATAAACTCAGAAATATATAATCTAGAGTTTTTATACAAAACATGATCTGTCTTGTATTTTAATGATTATTCGAATAATAATAAAGTTTACAATATAGATATAGCAAATAAACAAGATTTTAGTTTAAAACTATTTAATGATCTTGATAATTTTCTATATCTTTTTTCTGAATGAGGATATATCTATTATAAAAATCCAACTGATAGTTACAAAATATATAAAATCAAAGAAACTTGTTTAGATCCTAGTTTAAGAGGGTATAAAATAACATGAATTACTCAAAATAATTATGTATTTGAAAATTGAGATTATATATATTATAGAAATTCAAATTTATCAAATCAGTTATATAAAATAAAAAAAGATTGAACTGATTTAAATAATACTTGAGAAAAAGTTTCAGATACAACGATATATAATATGAAAGTAGATAATATTTCTACATGAGGTTATCATTATTTATTTAATGATAATGATTGGGTATATTTATCTGATTATAATAATAAAATATATAGATTAAGTCTTACTTTTGTTCCTACAACTATCATTTCTGACATACAAGTTATTGAAACAAATGATCCAGAACTAATATTAGATGATAATGTTAATTTTTTAATAGCTGATGAAAATTATATATATTATGAAAAAGATATTGAAGGTGATGTCTGACCAGTACTAGACTGACCATTTAACCTATCATATACAGAAGAAATATATAGAATTAAAAAAGATTGAACAAATAATGAATTAATTTATAAAACTACAAACACATTAAACTCTTTTGATTCAGAATTTATTAAGCAAGATATTGATTATCTATATATTCAGTATTGAGATTTTAATATGTATACATATAAACTAAAAAAAGATTGAACAGAGTTTCCAAAACTTTTTGATATAAATTATCCTTATAGTTATTTACTAGATAATGGAGAATTATATTATTTTGATATAAATCATATAAATAGTTTTTTTAGATACAGATTAGATTGAACTAATGATTATTATTTAAAAAATGATAATATTTTTGAAAGTAATGAAATACTACTTTCAACATGAATAACAGATATAAATATAAATCTAGATACTACTTTAGAAAATAATACTAGTTATAGTTTTTATTTAGCAAATAAGCAAATAGAAACAGTATTGTTTAGTGGTAATGAAGTATGAATATATACTGATAAGGAATGATTATATATAGATAAATTTTCAATAAATGATGTTTCTTTATTAGATAAGATAAATCAGATAAATATTTGAGATACAATTATATTAGAAAAAAATGGCATAAAATATTATTTTCAGGCATTAATTATTCATCCAGATGGTATTGAATTTGCTGAGAATTTAAATATTAATCCAGATATTGATTTATCGTGAGCTAAAGTTTCTATTTATGGTAATGATTATAAACAAATAGATAATACAAAACTTGATTGAGATAGTGTTATAAATCTAGCTAATACTCTTTGAGAAAACAATTGAACACTTTATTACAAAATAGAGTTATTTTCTGATGATTTCAAAACTAGCCCTGTGGTGCATAGTGTGGAGATAAGTGAATATAAACTTAATCCACCATTAAATCTAAAACAATACATAAAAAGTCCTTTAGTTGAAAAAGAAGAAGTGTATTTATGAATGAAAATATGAAAATTTCAATCATG
The DNA here is from genome assembly GCA_026988025.1 of Candidatus Altimarinota bacterium. Lineage (GTDB taxonomy): Bacteria > Patescibacteriota > Gracilibacteria > BD1-5 > UBA6164 > UBA6164. The sequence continues at coordinate 5,968 of JALSMB010000075.1, forward strand.
AA
>JALSMB010000076.1 GCA_026988025.1 Candidatus Altimarinota bacterium
AAGAAATGATACCTTATTTTACTTCAAAATTTGGACCATTTATTACAAATACTACAATTAGAAATATTATCTGACAACCAAAATCTGCATTTAATATCAGAGAAATAATGGATAATAAAAAAGTATTACTTGTTAATCTATCAAAAGGTAAAATTTGAGCACTTAATGCCCAATTACTATGATTAATATTTGTTTCAAAAATTAATATGGCTGCAATGAGTAGAGCTGATATTCCTCAAGAAGAAAGAAAAGATTTCTATCTTTATGTTGATGAGTTTCAAAACTTTGCAACTGAAACTTTTTGAGAAATATTATCAGAAGCCAGAAAATATAAACTATCTTTAATAATGGCTCATCAATTTATTGCTCAAATTTGAGGTCAATGAAAAGATGGAAAACCTACAATTAAAGATGCAGTATTTGGTAATGCCTGAACTATTATGAGTTTCAAAGTTGGTGCAGATGATGCGGAATATATGGAAAAAGAATATGCTCCTTTATTATCACAACAAGATATTATATGAATTGCTAATTTTACTACATATTGTAAATTAAATATTGATAATGCTTCTAGTAGAGTATTTGATTTAAAAACAATTTGGGATAATGAATATCAAAACAAAAAAATAGCTAGCATAATAAAAGAATATTCAAGAAAAAAATACTGAAGAAAGAAAAAATATGTTGATATGGAAATTGAAGCTAGACTTTGAATTAGTCCAGAATAAAAATACTACTTTATATAAAAGTGGTATTTTTTTGTTTTATATAAATAAATATGTTAAAATAAATATAAATATTAATTAATAAAAATACTTTATGAGATTTTTAACAAGAATACTTTTCATATTAATACTTATTACTGCTTCTTTTCCAATTAATTTAACACATGCAGCTGATAAACCAATTAGTGTGTCCAATTTAACAACATGAGCAGAAACTTCTAGTAATTGAGTTGTTAAAAATAATAATGCATTAAATAATTTAAAAAATCAAACTACTGATTTTACAGTTAATATAAATAAATCATGACAACAATGAATTTTTGATTCTCTACTTAGAATATCTCGTGATCTAAAAAATTTATTCTTCCTTATAGCTTGAATATATTTTTTAATAATAGTTCTAAGATTATTATTTTCAGAAAAAAGTGAAGAATCAGTATCAAATTTTAAAAAATGAATTTTATGGATATCAGCTTGAATAATAGTTACACAATTATCATACTATACGATTAATATACTTTTTGATAAAGCAATTGATGTATCATTAGCAAAAAATTTCGTAGATATTGTACTTCAACCATTAATTAGGCTTCTAGAAACATCAGCTAGTTTTATCTTTATTGCAATGATGTTATATGCATTCTTTAAAATAGTAACTTCTAATTGAGATGAAGAACAAGCTAAAGCATGAAAAATGACAGTAGTATATTCTATAGTATGATTTATATTAATTAAAGCTTCAGCAAAAATAGTTGATTCAGTATATTCAAAAGTAAGCTGTTCAGGTATCGGTTGAGTTAATTGTACAACTAATATACAATTAACATGAGCATCTGATATAATTGTAAATATTATAAATTGGATGAATTGATTTATATGATTAATTGTAGTTATATTAATTATATATGCATGATTTATGGTTTTAACATCAGTATGAGATGAAGAAAAATTAAAAAAATCTAAAAGTATTATTTTATATATAGCTATATGATTAACTATTCTAGTTGCTAACTACTTAATTTTAACTTTTATTATAAATAACGTTTAATAAAAAAAATATGAAAAATTTAATAAAAATTATTACAGTATTTATATTAATATGAAGTATATTTTGAACTATATGAGTTGATGCCGCCTGATATATAAATTTTAATGATGCAAAATGAATAGAACAAATATCAAATAATTCTATACAATTAACATCTACAGAGTGAGATATAACTGATGTAGTAAAAGATAATTGATTTAAAATTCTAACAATTATTAAAACTGTTGTATCATGAATATTCATTATATTTATGGTATATATAGGAGTACAGATGATACTCTCTATGTGAAATGATGAAGATAAACTTAGTACATCAAAATCTCAATTATGGTATACTTTAATGGCATTAATTTTTATAAATATACCTTGAGCATTATATAGTATGTTTGTTGCAAAAAAATGATCACTAGATTGAAATATTAATTGAACTTGGTCTAGCACAAATGCCGTATGAAATGAAAGTGTATTTATAAATATTACTAATTTTACACAAACTATAAATTGATGAATTGTATTATTTTTAGAATCAGTAATTTTTACAATTGCAGTATTTATGATTATTCTTTCTGCAATAAAAATAATGACATCAGCATGAAAAGAAGAAGTAGTAAAAGAAGCAAAAAATAAAATTTTAATATCAATTGTATGATTAATTTTTGTTTGATTTATTGAAAGTTGGCAAGCACTTGTATATAGCTGAAGTATATCCGATTGAGCAACAATATTTAATACAATAGAAAACCTAGTATTATTCTTTGCTTGACCAGTTGCAATATTTTTCTTAACATTAGCTTGATATTATTATATAACATCAAATGGTGACGAAGAAAAAACAAAAAAAGCAAAAAATATTATTATGAATGTAATAATAGCAACTGTAATATTAATGGCATCTCATTTATTTTTACAAGATTTATCTAAACTAAGTATATAAACTATGAAAAATATTTTAATAAAATTATTAATAATAAGCTCAGTAATCTGATTTTTAGGAATAAATTATAGTTCTAATACATATGCTGCAGAAAAATCAGATACAGTAAGTGTAATTGTAACTGAATCAATTCCATGAGCAAACTGTAAAGCTATAAACAGTCAATGAAATGAATGATATATAACTGCAAAAGAATACAAAGACTGAAAACCTCAAACTTATAAATGCAAAATAGAAAAATGATTTGGGTCTGTAATATCTATGATGTGAAGTATTATTAAATATTTTACTTTTATTGCATCTTTGTGAGCTGTTTTATTTATTATATTAAATGGTATTTTATACTCTATGTGATGAGCTGAACCAAGTATGAAAGATGATGCTAAAAAGAGAATAATATGAACTTTAACTTGATTAATATTATTGTTACTTAGTTGAGTTATATTAAATATAATAGCTCCATGGATTTATAAATAATAAAAAATCTTACTTAAGATAAGTAAGATTTTTTTAATTTCAAATGGTTGCGGGAACTGGACTTGAACCAGTGATCTTCGGGTTATGAGCCCGACGAGATACCGCTTCTCCATCCCGCGATATAGCAATAATTTAAATGGTACGACCACGGAGAATCGAACTCCGGTTACCTGGATGAAAACCAGGTGTCCTAACCCCTAGACGATGGTCGCATAACTCTTATTGCGAGACCTATTATATTTATAAAAAAAAATAGTCAAACTTTTTTTGACTATTTTTTATATTATTTTCAAGACATAGTAGCAATCCCACTCCAATCATCTCATGGTGGTGATTTTATATATATATCACACATATCTAAATACATTTTTCATGCAGAGTCTCACATTTTTATTAATTTTCTAAAAATAGTTCTAGCTTTTATAAATTCTCTCGCTAAATATAACTCAGTAGCTTTTTCAAATAGTTTTTTTATTTCTAATTGTTCAGCTGAAACCTCTCATTTAATTCATAATAATTCATAAATTTTAATTGGTATTTCTTTTCATTTAACTTTTATTTTATCTAAATACCTAAATTCAAAATTATCTTTCTCAATAAGATATATATCTTCACTAGCACATATATATGTACCATAAAATTTATTTACTCACTCCAAACGAGAAGCTAAATTTACACTATCTCAAAGAGCAGTAAACTCCATTTTTCTTCATTCAGATCATATATTTCAAATAATAGCATTTCATAAATGCATACCTATTCTTGCTTTAATTTCTGAAAATCCTCTTTTAGACCACTCTTTATTTAATTCTTTAAGTAAATTTTGCTGTTTTATAGCTGATAAACATATACTATAGGATTTATTATTATCCTCTCAAAATACTCACCAAAGTGCCATTATAGCATCTCATTCATATTTATTAATAAATCATTTTTCATCCATTATAACATCAGACATATCACTAAGATATTCTCTTAAAAATCAAACTAATTCTTCTGGTGAAAATTGTTCTGAAATACTTGTAAATCATTCAATATCAGAAAAGAAAATAGCAATCTTTTTATTTTCTCAATCAAGATTTATTTTTCATTCTCAAGATAAAATTTCTTTTGCAACATCTACAGAAACATATTCTGAAAGTGCTTTATTTAATTTTACTTTGTTTTTATTTTCAATTAAATATTTAACTGTATTTGATACTGCTAAAGATAATATTAATCAAACTAATAATTCAATAGGAAAATTAATTATAGTTTTACTAAAAAAAACAACTAAAATTGGAAATATTATTAAAAATACAATAGCAATAGTTATATTACTTAAAAATAATATATAACCTGAACGGCTTAAGTTAAAATATACAGATAAAATAATTAATAATAATAATAATAGGTATTCTATATTTTTATTAAAATAAACAATATAATTATTTTTTAATACAGTATTAATCATATTTGTATGAGTATAAACTCAAGGTTCACTTCCATTTGGAGTATAAAATATATCTTTTATACCTTTTGCAGAAGTTCAAATTATGACTATTTTATCTTTAAAATCGAATGCTAAACTTTTTTCTTTCAATAAAGCATCTTTATATATATCGATAAAAGAAAAAGTTCTGAATTTCAAGTAACTATTTTCTGTTCTATCAATATAATTTATTAAAATTTCATGAGATCATTCTCTAGAAAAAGGAATTTTTTTATTTTCAGTTAAATAAAAATAATTCTTATCATATTTATTATCATAAACCTCAATAGTATTATTATAAATATATTTATAATATTCTTTAAGTATAGCTATACTTAAATGATCATATATATTTCATTCCCCTAATTTAGCAAAAGGAAAAATAGAATAAACAACTCAATTTTTTTTATTTATAATTGGTGATACAAATCATGTAGATAATAAATAATCATTAAATATTGATTTTTTAAAATATGATTTTAGTTTATTGTTTTTAGATTGATCTTTAGAATTAGCTATATAAGATCATATAATAACATTCTTTGCATTTTTAATTGAATCTGAAAATATTTTATCTGAATCAGGATTACTTTTTTCAGTAAATATCATATCAAAAGCAGTAACTGCAGCTCATTCTCTTTTTAAATAATCAACAATTGGTCAATAATACTTTCTATTAAATGGAAATCTTCATAAAGTTCAATCTTCTAAAGTTTTGTCATCAATTTCTATGACAACTATATCATTACTAACATCAATCTTATTAACTATAATTAATCTTTGAACCTTTTTATCAAAAGTATACAAAAAATCAAAATGATTAATAATAAGTATTATAATGAAAATTCAAATTGCTAATAATATAGATAGTATATTTCTGTTTTTTAATATTTGCTTAAACACAGTTAATTAATTATTTATTAAAATTATCTAATTGTTCTTTTATTTTTTTATCAATATTTTTACTAGTATCTATTATTAATATTTTTAATTCTAAAAATTTATTTTTAATTTCTTTTGGTAGAGAATTAAAATTTACTATTTTATTAAAATTTAAAGATTTTAATAAATCTTTATTATTTTCTAAAATAGGTAATAAAATATCTAAATTTTCATATTTTTTTGAACTAACAATATCCTGAAAATCATAAAATGTATTTTTAATCAATATATCTCTGTTTTCATCAGATGATAATTTTATTAATGCCTCCTTTAATTCTATTTTCTTTTTAAATAATTCTAAGTTATCTGATTTAATAAAATTTAATTTCTGATAATCAGCTAATATTTCATTATATACTTCTTTTCTTTTTTTATTATCTTGTAAAATTTTATCTATATTTAAATCTTTAATATTAATTAATTTACTTAAATTTTCATTAATTTGTTTTTCCAAATTAATTAATAACTCTTTATCAATTCATTTATTCAATTTTTCCCATGCTTTATCTTTAAAATTAGTTATAAATTCTTCTAAAGGTATAAATTCAAAACTTTTTAAATTAAAAGGTTGATTTTGTTTTACTAAAATAACATTTCAATCTTCTTTTGTTAACGTAACTTTATGATCTATTACATATAAATATTCAGAATTTAAATCAACATCAAAAACAGTTCACCTAACAGCTGCAACATTATCTATAAAAGTTTCATTAAAATATGATCATTTTCATAAAAAAGATACAACATTAGACCAACTTTTTCAACTTAGTAATTCAAATGAAATATTTATTTTATCTAAATTTTCAGAAAGATATATTTCATTAATTTTAACAGAACTATTTCATCATAACCTAGTTACACTACCATCTCACCATTCTAAAACTGCTAAAGAGCTTATTCATAAGGTTCTAACTGTATCTCATATTTTTAAAACTTCTTTTTTATTAGACTTAAGAGGTATACTGTTTAATGTAGCATTTCAGTTAATTAAAACAATATATGAATTTCTATCATTATGAGCTAAATTTGAATTAAAAACTCAAACTCAAATTATACTAATAATAAATATTATAATTAATAATATAAATTTATTTTTAACCTTAAGTCATAGGACCTTTTTATTTCAATAAAAATCACCTTGTAATTTTTCCATTTTAAGTATTATAAAGAAAATAAAATTAATGAATGTACAATATAAAAACATTCTATATAAAATTCTAAAATATACAAAAAATATGAAAAAACAGTATATATTCTTATTAATGATATTAAGTATATTATATATATTATATCTTATAGTTAGTAAAACATATTATGAATATAAAATAAATTCACATATAGAATATATTACCTATCTAAATAATGATATTAAAAATAAAATAAAAGATGCAGAAGGCATAATAAAATATAAAAGTTCTTTAGCTTATAAAAATAAGATATTAAAAGAACAACAATCATATAAGAATAAATGAGAAGAAGTAATATATTTAACAACTCAAAGCATATATAATACCTTTATAACTAACAAAATAGAAAAAAAAGATATAATAGAAGATATTAAAATAAAAGATTCTAAAATAGATAATATGAATATAAAACAAAAATGGTTATATTTAATATTTAAAAAAGACACTTACTAAAGTAAGTGTCTTTTTTATAAATCTGAAAAATCAGATGGAAATTCATCAATATTATTTATATCTCAATTATAAATCTGATTATCTGGTGTAGCAAACATTTTATTTCAAATTTCTTCTATTTTTTGAAAAATTCTTTTAGGTTCAGCATATTGTTCAACATCAAGTCAAAGTAATCTACCTAAAATTGGAAATACAAATATAGTTAAAACTGTAACAACTATACCAATAACAGCATATCTGATTGTATTAATAGCTGGTTTTATTTTATCATCTTTACCTCAAGAAAGAATTAAAAGTAAACCTCACCATAAAATAAAAATAATTGAAAAAATTCATGACGCTAATACAAATAATGAGATACCTAATAATATAAAATCTCAGAAAGTCATATTTGGACCAAATAGTGCAGCGTTATTACTATATGCTTGAACAGTTTCAAAAATCATATGTATTTTAATTAAAAATTAATCTAAAACTTTTAAGTTTAATCTTTTATCTATCTTCATTCAAAACAATCTCAATAAAGTTCTTATTGAATTGATTGTGTTTCATCATTTTCAAATAATAACTCACATATCTTCTTTGTTTACTTTAAGTGTAAGAAGTATACCTAATTCATCTTCTGATCTTTCTATAACAATATCATTCTTATTATTAACTAGGTTTGAAACTATAAATTCTAAAAAATCTACCTCCTTCATAATCATAATTATATTAAAAAAATAATATCCTTCAACTTTAAAAAAATTGAAGGATTTTTATTATATAGCAATATTATTAACTTTCATTAATTTTTCTACTCTTGGAGAAAATTGTGCACCATTTCCAATATATTTTTTTACAGCATCTAAATCTTTGATTTTGAATTCTTTAGAAATAGGATTATAAAAACCTAATACTTCTTTGTATCCATGTTTAGCTGCAGATGTATGTTCAGTTAAAACAACTCTGAAAAATGGCATATTTCTTTTACCTGCTCTAGATAATCTTATTTTTAACATCTTCTAATATTTATAAATTATAGTTTTAGTGTAAACCCTAAGTTTAAAATCAAAAATTAATATTTTTAACTCTAACTGAAGGCTTATATGTTTTTTATTGTTTTTTTTAAAAGTGGTGCCCGGACCGGGAATCGAACCCGGACTTCCGAAGAAACGAGATTTTAAGTCTCGCGTGTCTACCAATTCCACCATCCGGGCATAAGTAGTGACAAGTCGGAAGACTTGTCTACATATATTTTATATAACTCAGTGTTTTCTTAAAGTTCTAAGACCTTTAGCTGAAACTCTAATTCTATATACTAATCCTGTTTCAGGATCTTTTATATTTTTATAGAAAAGATTTGGGTAAAATTTTCTCTTAGTTGCTCTTAATGAGTGAGATCTATTATTACCAACAGCTGTTTTTTTTCAAGTTATTTCACAAACTCTAGACATGTTGTTTCAATTATAGTAGTAAAGTAATTTTTAATTATGCTTTAATTTCAACAGATACTCCATTAGCAATAGATATATCTTGTAATAATGACATAGTTTTTGCAGAAGGTTCCAAGATATCAATTAATCTTTTGTGTCTTCTTATTTCAAATTGTTCTCTTGCATCTTTATTAACAAAAGTAGATCTATTAACAGTGATTTTTTCGATTTTAGTAGGTAATGGAATTGGTCCAACTACGTTAGCTCAAGAATCACTAGCAATCATAACAATTTTTTTAACAGCTTCATCTAATAATCTATGATCAAAAGATTTAACAGTTATTCTCATTTTAGTTGTAGTTTTTTTTGCAGACATTTTAAATACAGTAATAAATAAATTCGTTTTTAATATAATCTAATTGCTTAGTATTATCTATATTTCAAGATAATACTAAGTTTATTAGCTTACATTAAGTAAAAAGCTTATGCTTTAACTTTAGCAACAACACCTGAACCAACAGTTCTACCACCTTCTCTAATTGCAAATCTTAAACCTTCAGTCATTGCAATAGGTTGTTGTAGTTTAACATCAATATGAATATTATCACCAGGCATAACCATTTCAACTCCAGCTGGTAATTCAATATCACCAGTTACATCAGTAGTTCTGAAGTAAAATTGAGGTTTATAACCTTTGAAGAATGGAGTATGTCTACCACCTTCATCTTTAGTAAGTATATATACTTCAGCATCAAATTCAGTATGTGGTTGAATAGTTCCTGGTTTAGCTAGAACTTGACCTCTTTCAACATCATCTCTTTGAGTACCTCTAAGTAGAATACCTGCATTATCACCAGCTTGTCCTTCATCTAATAATTTGTGGAACATTTCAACACCAGTAACAGTAGATTTTTGAGTATCTCTTATACCAACTATTTCAACTTCTTCACCAACTTTAATTATACCAGTTTCAATTTTACCAGTAACAACTGTACCTCTACCTTTAATTGAAAATACATCTTCAATAGGCATTAAGAAATCTTTATCAGTTGGTCTATCAGGAACTGGAACAAATTCTTCAATAGCTTTAAATAATTCAACAATAGTTTTAGCACCATATTCTTTATCCATATCAGTAGGATTTTCAAGAGCAACTAGTCCTGAACCTCTAATAACTGGTGTATCATCACCTGGAAAATCATATTTAGTTAATAAATCTCTAATTTCCATTTCTACTAATTCAAGCATTTCTTCATCATCAACCATATCACATTTATTCATGAATACAACGATGTAAGGAACTCATACTTGTCTTGATAATAAGATATGTTCTCTAGTTTGAGCCATAGGACCATCAGTAGCAGCAACAATTAATATTGCAGCATCCATTTGTGCAGCACCAGTAATCATGTTTTTAACATAATCAGCATGTCCTGGACAATCTACATGAGCGTAATGCCTATCAGCTGTTTCATATTCAACATGTGAAGTATTAATAGTAATACCTCTTTCTCTTTCTTCTGGAGCATTATCAATTGAAGCGAAATCTCTAATTTCACCACCTTGTAATGCAGTTAATACAGCAGAAATACCTGCAGTAGTAGTAGTTTTACCATGATCTACATGACCAATAGTACCAATATTCATATGTGCTTTACTTCTATCGAATGCCATAATAATATGTATTAATATATAAATAAAATTTTAAAGTATTAAAACTTTAATAATTTAGAATAAAAAATCAATTTTTATTTTCTAGTTTTTCTAACTTTTTTTTCAATTAGAGTTAGAGCTCTTCTTAATTTTCTATGTGTGTGTCCTGTTAATCTAGGCATACTATATTTTGTTAAGATTTATTTGGTATTTTTTTAATTTTACTGAAACGATTTTTACAGCGTTTATTAACCATTTAGTTTCTCATTCGAAACCGATTCTTTCTTGCAGTTTTTTATAATGACTTACTGCTTTTCCAACTTTTCCTCAAGTTTTAGGTCATTTCTTGTTAACTGCATAGTTTAATCTTCTAGGTCTTTTATTTGCAGGCATTATAAGATAATTACAATTTAAAATAAAAATGGTGGAGAATAGGAGAGTCGAACTCCTGACCTCCTGCGTGCAAGGCAGGCGCTCTAGCCAACTGAGCTAATTCCCCAAAGAATTAAGTTTAACAAATATAATAAACGAATACGGAGGTAAATTCTTAAAATTTATTTTCGACTCCCTATTTGTTAAGCAAAATATTTGCTGGCTTTACATTTAATTTAATAATGGCGGACTCAACGAGATTCGAACTCGCGACCTCCGCAGTGACAGTGCGGCGCTCTAACCAGCTGAGCTATGAATCCATTTGTAAATGCGAAATGCAGTATATGAAAAATTATTTGTTATGCAAATCTTTTTTATACTTTTTTTAATAAAAAGAATAAGTTATATACTTATTCCTTTTATTTAAGGTATTTTTTAGATGATAAATATCATGCAAATCATCAAATTAATATAAATATAATCATTTCTATAATAAAAATTGGTGTTTTAAAATTAAAAATATACAAATCAGAAAATGAACTATTTAAACTATCTAATATTAATACAAAGATTAAAAAACTTAATGTAAACGCTAAAAAGGAATAAATTCATCATTGTATAACAAATGGTCAATATATAAATTTCTTACTTCCTCAAACTAATCTGGTTATATATATTTCATCTCTATAATAATAAATAAAATTACCTATAATAGAATATATTATTATAGAAATGGATACTATAAATATTCATATTATTGCATATAGTCAAATTTGTAACAGATCTAAAACATTTATTACACTAGTTATTCTATTGTATTGAGAAGTATAATTAGCAAAATATTCTCAATTATCATTAGTTTTTGTAAGTAAAAATAATTTATTTTCTATTATTCTATTTAAATCAACATATTCATCTAATTTTATATTAGATAATATAATAGTATCTGGTAAGGGATTACTTCTTTCTAATATTTTAACTAATCATGGTTCTTTTACCCTAATATCTTCTAAAATATCTTCTTTAGTTTTATATTCAACATTAATTTCTCACTTTCAAGCACTTTTCTTAATATCTTCAATCAAATCTATAACTTCAATAGAATTTTTATCATATTTATCATCTAAATACAAAGATATAGTCATTTTAGAATTTATACTATCAATAAGTTTAAAACTTACATCATGTAAAACTACTAGTATATTAATAAAAAACATTAATAATGTTAAAACTAAAATAGAAGAAAAACTTAGAAATTTGTTTCTTAAAATATTTTTAATTGAGTATTTAGTAATACGTGTCAGCATTTTTATTTTTTTAATTAATTATTTTAATAAAAGTCTATTTAAAAGGGTATTTTTTGCAAACTAAATTTGATAAGCTGGATTTACTACATTTAAATAAAATGTCAATATGATATTTTTGACCTTATTTAAATATATATGGTAATATAATAAGGAATTTATAAAAATAATTATTATCTTATGAGTAATAAAATAGAAAAACAAATTTCTTACCTAAATGAAATAGCTGATTGATGAATAAAAGAAGATAAATTTCATCATGAATTTAAAAATATTTCTACGACCCTTGATTCTATTAAACAAGAAATAGAAAAATGAGAAGGATCCAAAGAACAGATAAAAAAAATAATAAAATTTTTAGATAATCAAATACAAACCATTCCAAGTGGTGATTTTACTATGACTAATAAATTGAATCAATATAAAAATGATTATATTCAATTACTTCAAAAACAAAATAAAGAAGAAAATAGTATTATAACTAGCTCTAAAAAAGATATTAATCAAATAGTTGATGAAAATATTGCTAAATGATTAATAACAGAAGAAAAAACTAAAAAACAAATAAATTTTTCTGAAAAGCAAAAGAAAACATTTGAATCAAAATTAGATTTAAATAATTTATCTAGTTATACAGTTAAATCATGAGATAACTTATGGAATATAACAAAAAAACATTATCCTAAATTTACAAAAACAAATAAAGATATTATACATATAGTAAATTACATAGTAAATTTTAATACTAAACTAGAACCTCAAAAACTAAGACATTTAATGAGAGATGATAAACTTGCTTGGTGAAAAAAATGATCTGATGGTATAGCATGAGATACTTTAAGAGTAGGAGATATTTTAAAATTACCTAAAATTAAAACTAGTGATGAGGTAATTATTTTGCCTTGAAAAAAAGAAGTAGTTAAAAAAGATAATAATAGTGATAGTATAAAAAATAAACCTAAAACAGCTAAAAAAACAGATATCTCAAATGATTCTGAAATTAATGAAGTTAATAGTTCTCCTACATATACAGAACACTATATTTTTAAAAATTGAAGATCATTTTTAGTTTTAGAAGATTGAACTACAAAAGAAAACTCAAAAGAATTAAGTAAAGAAGATTTAGATAAAATAAAATCTTTTGAAAAAGTTGCAATTTTAAATGAGATTTTAGATATATGGAAAACAGAAGCAAATAATATAGTTGATTGATTATTTTGGAAAAGTGCAAGAAAAGATGATGATATAATAAATAATCAAATTAAATGAATAGAAAAAGATTTTTCTAATTTATACAATTGAGTTATAACAAATAAATCATGAAATAGTGAACCTTTAATTAATTCTATTTTTGAAAAAATTCAAAAAGCTGAATCTGAAGAAAGCATAATTGGATCAAATGATATGAAAGAAATCAAAAAGATATTGCTTTCAGATAACTTAGATAAAGATGAAAAACTTATAAAAATTTTTAACTTAATGAGATATAAATGATTAAGTTGAAATAGTACAACAATAAAAGAAAAAGTAGCTAATCACTTATTAATAAAACCTGAATTTAAAAATATTTCAGAAATATTAAATAATAAAAATTTATTAAAATATATAGAAAATAACAACAAAGATGAATTAAATAAACTAATATGAAATAAAGAAATATCAGAAGAAATATTAGAAGCTTATAAAAAAATAAAAGTTAAACAAGAAAAACATAGAGATGAATATTCTAAAATATTAGAAAAAATAAATAAAAATAAAAAAGTTAAATGAGAACCTGAAATATTATTAAATGATTTTATTGAATTAAATGTAAATTATTCAATTCAAACATTAGTTAAACATACATTAATAGAATCACAAATTGAATCTATGCCTAATAGATGAAATGAAAATTCAGATTATACATGAATATATGCAAATTTATCTGGTTTATCTAGTACTTCTAGTTGAGATGTGTTAGTAATAGCTGATGATAATATAGATACTGCTATTGATATTTGAACAACACTAGCTATTTCAGCTGTAACAATGTGAGTATGAATGATAGCTGCAAGAGGTGCTATGATGGCAGTAAATTATTGATCAAAAGCACTAAAAATATGACAAGCTACTAGTAGAGCATGAAGCTTAGTTAGATTTGTTTGAACTGCTGGTATAGAATGAACATCTTTCTATATGTGAACAAACACAATGAACAATTTAGTTTATTGAAATTTTGAAGGATATAATATTTGAGAAAATAACTTAAATCTAAAAGAAGTATCAAAGTCTATAGCATTTATGTGAGTACTTAGATGAGTATCTAAAATAATGAAGTCAATAAAAGATGTAAATTTTAAAAAATCTGTAGCAGGTTCAACATATTTAGATAAAACTGAGATTAATCTTTTAAAAATAGGAAAATTAACAGAAAAAGTACCTCCTTTAATGTTCAAAAATACTTCTATTACTTGAGTTTTAGCAGAAGCATGATTATTAACTTGAACTTCAACATGAATAGAAATAGCTTTTGAATGAGAATGAAATTGGTCATGGGAAGAATATATGCAAGCATTAATAATGGTCTGACTATTTAGATGAGTATGAAAAATAAAATTTTCTAAAGACAAAAATGGTAATATTCAAGCTGAAACTACTAGACCTGTAGAAACAATCAAAGAAACTACTTATGAAAAATATATTCATAAAAAAACATGAAAAGAATATATAAAATGAACTGATTGAAAATTTAGAGAACCAGAAACATGAAAAGTGAGAAATGTTAAAGTTGAAAACTTACAAAAAGTAGAAAATAATACTAATAATATCAAAGAAACAATATCAGAAAAAGATTATGATACATTTATAAAAACATGAAAAGTATCTGATGAACTACTAAATACTATAGCTGTAAAAATTAAAAAATGAGAAAAATTAAGTAAATATGAAGAATCTATTTTTACAAGTAAAACAAACGATATTAACAATATAATTGCTAAATCTAAAAAAGAAATTGTTACTAAAAAAATAAATTCACTTTTCGAAAAACAATTTACAAAACAAATAAATGATGAATGAAAAATTACTATTTGAGATAAAACATATAAAAAGAGGTCTGATTGAAAATATGAAATCACTTGAGATAATGATTTATATACAAAAAAAGAAATTCTTAGTAAAATAAAAAAAGAAGATAAAGTATCTATATTAGAAGACGCATCAAAGAAAAAAATATCTGAATTAGAAGAATGAAAAATTTTAAAATTAAAAGATTGATTTTTTGATTGGAAATGAAAATATAAAGTCTCAAAAGATGAAATAATAATAAAAGAAAATTGAAAAGAAAGAAAATTATCAGCAGAAGAAAAAACACAATTTTATAAAGATAATTATCAAGAAATTTTATGAAAAATGTGATTAAATATTAAAAAAGATTCCGAAAATATTATAAATAAAATAAAAGATAAATTAAATTGAAGTAAATGAGCTGATTTAATTTCATCTATAAATAAATTTTTAGATAGTGTACCAGGATTATGACATATTTATAAATGAACTAAATGGATATGAAAACAATGAATTGATAGTATATTAACACCATATCATGTTGTAAAAAATATTAAAAATGCAAAATGATTTGAAGAAACAATGAAATCAATAATTTTTGCTAATAAAGATATAGGTTATTTGAAATGAACTAGTAAAGTAATTTGAGCACTAGCGATACCAACTATATGAGAAATAATATATGAAACAAATTCAAATCCTCAATGAGATATGAAATTAAGCTGATCAAATATTTTTGCTAATTATTGAGAGCTTATGTATTTATGAGTAATTAATACATTAATAATTGAATCACTTAATATTGATGAAGCATTATTAAATGAAACACCTTAATTTTAAGGTGTTTTTTTGTTTTAATAAATAAAGTATGATAAAATAATAGTAAATATTATTAATAATAAATTATGGCTAATAACTTTGAAACTCCATCTCAGTGAAATACTTTAGAAACATTTAAAGTATCTGAGTTAAAAGAAAAATTTAAAATAAAAGTAACACCTAAAGAATTAAAAGAATATGGTGATACTATTTTAAATATTTCTGAAATTCAAAAAATTAAAGAATGAAATTCAACTATAACTCAGCTTTGACTTGAAAAGCTAAAGTTAACAATGGATAATACATCTGAAGCAATTTCTGAATATAAAAAAAATATAAAACCAAAAGAGATTCTAGAAAAATCTAATAATTGATTAAATGAAATTTCTGTTGAATTAGATAGTGCTTTTGATAATGTAAAAGGTGAAACAAAAAAAGCATATAAATCTTGAATGAAAAAATGATGAGAACTAGTAGAAAAAGCTAAAAAAACTTGATATACAGCTCAACTATGAGAAGCATTACATGATGCTTTTTCAAAACTTAAAAGTTTTGATATATTTTGAGCTTTAATTTCACTTTTTAAAGGATTATTTTGAATGTTTGCTTGAAAAGAAGTATTTAAAAAAGTTTGAGATAAGGTTAAAGAAAAATTAAGTGCAGAAGAAATAGAAAAAACTAAAGATGATGTAAAACAGTATATTGTAAATACTTTTTGAGATACATTAACAGAAGAAAATAAAAATAAACTAGAACAATCAATTAATAAATTAAGCAAAAAACAATTAGAACAATTAAGTGATAAATTAAAATCTGGTAAACTTACATATTCTGATATTGCTCAAATAATACCTAATATCTATAAAGATATTCTTAAACCAGAACAAATAGAAAAAATAAAAAAAGATGCTCAAAAAAGAATTGTACAATCTATAACAAAAGAAATTAGCTCAAAATATTCTATTAAATTAGAATGAGATAAATTAAAAAAATTAGAACAACTTGTAAAAGAAAACACAACACTAAGTAATGAAAGTATCTGAAAATTTATAGAAATAAATAATAATCAAGAAATTAGAATAAATGATTTATTTTGACCTTCATTTGAAGCTATTTTAAATTCTACTGCTTTACTTACTTGATTATTAACAGAAAAAATTATTCCTATATCTGCATTTTGATTAGAATTTGCTGATGCATCAGGTGAGGTAATTAAATTATCAGCTAGTGCATTATGAATTTCAAATAAAATCAATATAGATACTTTTAATAAATCTGTTGAAAATATGTCTGAAACAGAAAAAGCTCTAATAGTATGATTACTATACAGAAAATGATGATTACTATTAAGTATTATATTATCTATTTCTGAAACAGTTTCAAGAATATGAATTGAATTTGCAACAAAAACACCTGTTAAAACATATGATTTAATATGAGCCTCATTAAAAAATGATTATCCTAAACAAATAAAAAATCTTGATAAGATTTCAAAGTCATTATGAGTACATAATGATGTAACATGAGCTCTTGATGATGCAATCAAAAACTTAAATAAAGTAAAAGAAAATTATAAAATACTACATATACTTTCAAAATCTGAATGAAACACATCTAAAGCTATTGAATTATTTAAAAAAGCATGAATAAATAATCTACCAAGTAATGATATACCATTTGATAGATTTGTTGCATTTTTCAAAGATAGAAATTTAATATCAAATACATTTTGAGCAAGATGATCAGTATATTCTATGTTATGATTTTGAGCAAATGCAGATTTATTTAAATTAAATGAAAAATTAAAAGCTATAACAAATGCTCAAACTAAAATGTTTGAAGGTAATTTCTTATCAAAAGGTATATGAAAACTAAGAGAATTATCTAATATATGAGAAATATCAAGAGCTTGAGATAGATTAGTTTTACATTTTGAATCTATTGATGCTGCAAAAAAATGAATTAGTAAATGGAATATTCTTGCAAATAAATTTCCTGATTTAGTTAAATGAACTCTAGATAAATTACCTATAATTGCTGTTGCTTGAATAGCAGCAAATTCAGAAAAACCTTTTTTTGAAGAATTTAAAAAAGAAATGAAGTATTTATTACCAATAGTATGACCTATAATGTTAGTTTCTGATAGTTGATTTAGTTGGAAAGATTGAAAAATTGAATCTATTAATGCAGTTGAAGCATGAATTGGTTGAGCTTTATTGACACTTGATTCAGTATTTTTAGCAAAAGAATTTATTAAATGAGGTTCTAGGGCAGCCTGAACATATATGTTAAAACCTATAACAGATATATATTCTATAATTAGATGAGCTTGAGAATGAACTTATTCTATATGAAAAGCTGTATTAAACTGAAAATCTTTTTGATCACTTTTATCTAAATCTATAGAAAATACTAAATCCATAAAAAGACCTAGACTAAAAGTAATTGCAATATTACTTTGAGTATGATATTTATGAATGGAAGCAGCTTTTGCAGATAATGAATTAGAAAGTATTTTTGGTGAAGATTGAAAAATGGATAAACAACAACTTAAAAAAGAAGTTGAAAATTTATGAGATAAAGAAAAAGAAATTTGTATAAAATATTTAATAAGTGAAGCTTTTTGAAAAGAAAAAGTAGACAATGTAAAAATAAATATATCAAATAATAAATTAAATATAATATCACATAATTCTAAAGTTCAATGAGATTGGATAATTGATAATGATATGTTAAATATACTTCATTTAAATCCAGAATATGAATTTAAATATAACAAAAATCCTACCTAAAAGGCAGGATTTTTTGACTATTCTCTTAAAACTATATAATACTCAAAAATTTAATTATAAATATAAAAAATGCTATTATCAGATTTTAACTATCACCTACCTGAAGACCTTATTGCTCAAACTCCTATTGAACCAAGAGATCATTCTAGATTATTAAAACTAAATGCTAGTACTTGAGAAATAAAAGAAGATAAATTTTATTCTATACTAGATGAATTAAATGAAAATGATGTTTTGGTAT
The DNA here is from genome assembly GCA_026988025.1 of Candidatus Altimarinota bacterium. GTDB lineage: Bacteria > Patescibacteriota > Gracilibacteria > BD1-5 > UBA6164 > UBA6164. The sequence continues at coordinate 18,879 of JALSMB010000076.1, forward strand.
TGAATAAAACTAGAGTAATAAATGCTAGATTACATTGAAAAAATGATTATGGAAGATTAGTTGAAATATTTTTACATAAACAAGTTTCAGGAGATAGCTGGGATTGTTTAATATTTCCAGGAAAAAAACTAAAACCATGAAGAAAAGTAACTTTTGATTTTTGACTTGAAGCAATAGTTCAGGAATATACTGAAGCATGAAGAATAATGAAATTTAATAAATCATGAGTAAATTTTCTTGAAACTATAGAAAAACTTTGAGAAATTCCTATGCCTCCATACATAAAGAAAAAATTAGAAAATTCAGAAAGATATCAAACTATATGGAGTGAAATAGAGGGAAGTGTAGCTGCTCCTACTGCAAGTCTACATTTTACAGATGAATTAATACAAAAAATAAAAGAAAAATGAGTTAAAATAGAAAAAGTTTTACTTCATGTTTGACTTGGTACATTTATGGCAGTAAAGACAGACAATATATTAGAACATAAAATGCATAGTGAATATATAGAATTAGAAGAAGATGTAGCAAATAGATTAAATAAATATAAATCTGAATGAAAAAGAATTATTGCCACATGAACGACATCAATTAGAGTTTTAGAAACTATGAGTGATGAAAATTGAATAATTTATTCAGGTAGTAAAGATACAGATATATTTATTTATCCTTGATATAAATGGAAATTTGTAGATGCTATGATAACAAATTTTCATTTACCTAAATCTACCTTATTAATGCTAGTTTCTAGCTTTGCCTGAAAAGAAAATATAATTAAAGCATATAACTATGCAGTAAAAAATAAATTTAGATTTTTTTCCTTTTGAGATGCTATGTTTATAAAAAAATAAAAAGTTTGACTTTTGTTTTTTTTTATTTATATTTTTAAACTAAAACTCCTAAAATAATAATATGACTTATTTAAAATATTGAAATAATCAGATTAATAATTCAGAAATAAAATCTGATAAACCAGAAATAGAATGAGATTTTTCTATACATCCTCTATATCTAAAAGAAAAACAATTAAAAAAAATTAATTTAAGAATGAATATGCCTGTTTCTTCTTTATATTATATAAATAAAGAAGATATAAATATAGAAACTTATTTTACTATAGAATATATACTTCAGGAAGTTAATAAAATTATTTCAGAAGATACAGACTCAAAAATAAATACAAATACAAATACAAATACAAATATTGAAGATATAAGTATCCAGGAAGCAACTAATATAATATTAACAAAACTTAAAACTTCAAAAAATGTTTGAGATGTATTATTATACCATAAAGTAGCATTAGCTGAAAGTAAAGCTAGAAATTATAGTTTAAAAAAAGATTCTATTACTGATCCATTAACTAAATTATATAATAGAAGAATAGTTGATACTAAACTTGATGAATTAATAAATGAATATAATAGAAGTGGTAGTAAATTTTCTTTATTTATATTAGATATTGATTTTTTCAAAAAGGTAAATGATACATTTTGACATGATATGTGAGACGAAGTTTTAATATGAATATCTGAAATATTAAAAAAATCATTAAGAAATAATGATATAGTAGCAAGATGGTGATGAGAAGAATTTATTGTTATTTTAAAATGAACAAATCATGAAATAGCATTAAGAAAAGCAGAATCAATTAGAGAGAATATTGAAAAAAAACTTATTCATTATATAATGAATAACGATAATCTAGAAAAATTTTGTAGACATAAAAATTGATGTAAACACAAAAACGAATGTAGAAATAAAAAACTTATGTGTTTTCCACAAAAAATTACATGTAGTATATGAGTTTCAACTATTACAGAACAATCATGAGAAACTGAAACAAAAAATCATATAATAAAAAGGGCTGATTCTGCTTTATATAATGCAAAAGAGAAATGAAGAAATATAGTTTGCAGCTGAAAATGATTAGTGATATCAAAAAAAGAAGACTAGGTCTTCTTTTTTATTTTATATCTTTTACTTCTATATCAAAAAATAATTTTTTTCAAGCAAGAGGTGGATTAACATCAATTGTTACTGTTTTATCATCTGCATCTATTATAACAAATTGTCCTCTAGAAGTTGGAAGAGTTTCTCAAACTGTTAAACTAATTCCAGCATCTACAAAAGATTTTAATTGATCTTTTTGTAAAACTTGAACATTTTTTTCATCATATACACCATATCAATCTTCTGGTGATACTTCAAGTTTAAATTTATCTCCTATTTTATGACCTAATAATCATTCATCCCATCATTTTATTACTTGTTTTTCTCAAACTGTAAATTCAAATGGAGTTCATCTATCTAAACTAGAATCAATTTTTTTACCATCTTTTAAGGTTAAAGTGTAATCTACTGAAATAGTATCTCAATTTTGAATAACCTTATCTTTTTTACTATTTAATTTATCTTCTTTAATTTTTTCTAAGTTTTTTAAAGCATTTTCTAAATTAAAATCATAATCTTTTAAAGAACCATTTTTAAATTCTTTAATTTTTACTGAAATCATTTTAGCTTCTTTTACTGGTCTATCTGACGAATCAGTTTTAGTTTTCTCTAATTTATCAACATTTTCAAATCATTCTACAACTCTACCAAAAACAGCATGTTTACCATCAAGAAAATTATTATTAGCTGTATTTATAAAAAACTGACTACCATTTGTATTTGGTCATGCATTTGCCATAGCTATTGTATATTTATTGTTTTTTAAGCTTGAATCAAATTCATCATCAAATTTTTCTCAATATATACTAGTTCAACCCATACCAGTACCATCTGGATCACCTCATTGAATCATAAAATCTTTTATAATTCTGTGAAATATAACTCCATCATAATATCATTTATCAGCTAGACCAATAAAGTTTGTAGTAGTTATAGGTTCTTTTTTAGTTTCAAGTAAAATATTTATAGTTCAATTAGTAGTTTTCATAACTGCTACTATATCTCATTCTTTGTAATTACTCATTTGTGTTTTATTATTATCTAAATTATTTGTTTCACTTGTATTTTTATTAGTACAAGAAAATAAAAATAAACTTAAAATAACTAATGTTATAATCTTTTTCATATTTCTATTTTTTAAGTTTTAATCTAATTTTTGATTTAATTTTTCAATCAAAAATTTGTAATAAGTATTGTAAGAATTTTTCTTCATTTGCAAAATTCTTTGTTGAACTTCTTAGTCTTGAAATATTAATAACTGTAAATTTTACTTCTTTATCTAATTTTAAAAATTCTTTTAATTCTTCTGTTTTAAAATCTGTATTGAAATCTATCTGATAATTTATTCAAACTCTTTTAATACCAATTATTTTATATTTAGAAGCTTTTAATTTAAGTTTTAATAAATCAAAGAAGTTATTTGTAGCAACTGGAATATCTTTATTTATTTCTTTAAAATCTGAAATAATATTTTCTAAGTCTTCCAAACTATTCAAACTTTCAATTTCTCTATAAAAATTTATTTTATCGAGTTCAGATGCAAAATATCAATTATCAATATATGCTCATAAATTTAATTCAATCGTAATCGGTACCGGTACCCTTTTTCTACTTTTTAATTTTCAAGGTACCGGCACCTCTATATTATTTTTCATTTCTTCTACTTTATGTTCAAGCATTTCAAGAAATAAATTCACTCATATATCATGTCATTGTCCACTTTGTCTAATACCTAAAATATCTCATCATCATCTTATTTCTAAGTCTTTTATAGCCAGTTCAAATCATGCTCATAAATGACTATAATCGACAATAGTTTTAAGTCTTTTTGCTGCATCTTCTTTTATTTTATCTTTTTTAAATAACAGATAACAGTATCATTTTCTATCACTTCTTCAAACTCTTCATCTAAGTTGATGTATCTGACTAATTCAAAAATTTTGAGCTTCATTTATGAAAATAGTATTTACATTTGAGAAATCTATTCAATTTTCAACAACTGTAGTTGCAAGCAAAATATCATATTCTTTTCTTTTAAATTCTATTATTCTTTTTTCTAATTTATCTCATGGTAATTGGCCATGAGCAATTGCTACTTTTTTCCCTGGGAATAAATCTTCAAGAAATCTTCACATAGTTTCTATTGTTTCAACTCTATTATGTATAAAAAATAATTGTCATCATCTTTCAAATTCTCTTTTTGCAGCTGTAAAAATTACATCATCATCAAAAGAAGAAACTATAGTTTGAATATCTTGTCTACCCACTGGTGGAGTTGTCAACATAGATATACTTTTAATACCATTTAAAGCCATATTAAGACTTCTGGGTATTGGTGTTGCAGACATAGACAATATGTCTATATTACCCTTAAATTTCTTTATTTTTTCTTTGTCTTTTACTCAAAATTTATGTTCCTCATCTACTATCAGAACTCCTAAATCTTTAAATTGTATATCTTCACTTAATAATCTATGTGTTCATATTATTAAATCTATTTTTCAAGTTTTAAGTTTTTCTAAAGTTGATTTTATAGATGAAGCTTTTTCAAACCTAGTGACTATTCATATATTTATAGGAAAACTAGAAAGTCTTTCAATAGCTTTTTCATAATGCTCATAAGCAAGTACAACCAATGGTGATATAAGAGCAGCTTGTTTTCAATTTATTATAGACTTATAAATACTTGCAAATGCTATTTCAGTTTTACCAAATCAAACATCTCATGAAAGTAATCTATCCATAGGATTTTCGGATTCCATATCTTTATAAATATCAGAAATAACATTTATTTGATCATCTGTATAAACATATTCAAAACTATTAGCAAAAACAGCCTCTTCTTTTGGAAAACTATGAAATTTATATCATTTAACTAATTTTCTTTTAGCATATACTTCTAGTAGTTCTCATGCTATTTTTTCTACATCTTCTGAAACCTTTTGTAATTTTTTCTCCCATTCTTTTGTGCTTAATCCTGTTAATTTAGGATTTTCTGAACCTACATATTTTGATACTCTTGCTACTTCTGTAATAGGTATAAAAAGTTTATCATTATTTTTGTATTCAAGAGTAATATATTCTTTTCTGATACCTCATAAATCCTTCTCTACTATTTCTCTAAATATTCAAATACCATGATCAATATGAACTATATAATCTCACTCTTTTATCTGCATCATCAAATCAAGATTTTTTGAAAGACTTCTTTTGATTCTCTTTTTTACAAATATTCTAGAAATATTATCATCAGTTATAACTATACTTTTTTTTGTTTTAAAACTTTTTAAATTATTTAAATTTGTTTCAAAAATATCTATTCAAGTTAGATTATTTAAATCTAAAAAATTATGAATTGTTTTTTTGTTTTTTGTGAAAATATATTTTTGAATTCACTTCTCCTCTAATATAAATTTAAAGTCATCTATTTTTTCTAAATACAAATCATTAATACTCAAATCTGTATAATTATCTTTATCAGATAAAGAATTAAATATAATAAAATTTGTTAAATTCTTAGAAATTTTATCATAACTAGAATAAAAATCTAAAGAATCTAATATAACTAAAATATTATCCGGTAAATCCAATAATATATTATATTTAGTACTAAATTCTAATCATATATTATTTCATATATAAAAAATATTTTTTCAGTTTGAAATTGATTCTATCTCATTTTCCCATAAACTTATTTTTACAGTATTTCAAATATTATCAGTTATACTTAAAGTATCTCATAATACCTTAAATGAATTTTTATTATCATATTCTGAAAATGTATAATTAAAATTATGAAGTTTTTCAGTTAATTCTGTAAGTATAATTTTATCTCAAACTTTTAATTCTAATAAATTTTTATACTTAAATTGTTCTAAACTATCATGCTTTAAATGAAATATATCTTTATTTGCTATATATTCTCAACTTTCGTTAAAAAATAAATTAACAAAATCTGAAACAGTATTTAATTCATTTAACTCTATACCTAAATATTCTGACGTTTTAATATATGATCTTATATTTTTTTCGTTTTCAACAACTAATAAAAATGAATTAGTATTTTCTAACTCATTTTTTAACAATAACAATCTTGAAAAAATACTACCAAAATTTATATAATGTTTATTTTTTTCTATTTTTAATTTTAAATCTATCAATTTTTCCCTTTAATTATATAATTTACTTGCAAATTATATAAAAAAATTAGAATATATAAAGTTTAATAACAATAAAAATATGAATATATTTATAGATACTATTTCAGATACAGCAACTATATTATTATTTGATAATAATAGACAAATAATAGACAAGACAGAATGGTTAGCAAAAGGTAATGAATCATCTACACTAATACCTGAAATAGACAATCTTCTAAAACAAAATAATTATAAATATCTAGATTTAGAAAATATAGTTGTAGTTAATGGTCCATGAAGTTTTACATGAGTTAGGACAACTGTATTAGCAGCAAACAGTATAAACTATATAATAAATAAAAATATGACTGCTTTAAGTTATTTTTATTTATATAGAAACTATCCAATAATAAAAACATCTTCAAAAAGAGATTGTTTTGTGCAAAAAGAAAAATGATGAAAAATAGAAATAGTAACTAATGAAGACCTTAAGTCTGAATGAATAAATATTGAATCTATTGAAAAACCTAATTATTTAAGTATAATTCAAAAAATAAAGCTTGATAATAAAAAACAATTAGAAGCATTATATATCAAAAAACCAAATATTTCATAATTTTAAAATATGTTACAAATTGAAAATTTAAGACCAGGTGAGGAAGTAATAATGGTCGTAAAAAGACATTGGATTATTTATGTTATTTTGTGGTTAGTATTTTTTTCTTGATTACTATTTAGTATATTATCATATGTCTTTTTTTGAGCTAATACTATTATTCACCTAATAAATATAGTATTTTGGATGGCTTTTTCGATATTATTATATATTAAATGGTTAGATCATGAGCTTGATATGTATGCTATAACTAACAATAGAATTATTTGAATAGATCAAGTAGCATTTTTAAATAGAACAGTAACTGAATGTAATTTATGACAAGTTCAAGAAGTAAATTCAAGAACAAAATGATTATTTGCAAATATGTTAAATTATGGGACATTAACAATATTAACAGCATGAAATGCTACTAATATGATTATGGATTTTGCACCTAATTCTATGCAGGAAGCAAGAAAAATATTAAATATAGTAGATAATTATAGAGATAAAAAAGGTAAAACAGAGATTAAAGTAGAGGAAGTAGTGGAAAATACAAAATAACTCTCACTTGAATTCTCTCCCTTTGCAAGGGAAAGAGGCTCATACTGTAGCCCCTTGCTCTTGTAAAGAGTAAGGATTCAGGTAAGAGTTATTATTTATTAAACGTAAATAAAACTAAATGAAAGAATTAAACCTAGAAGACATATTAGCAAACACTAGTGATCTTACAATAGAAAAAAAAGTATGATATGTTGCTATTATTGGTAGACCAAATGCATGAAAATCTACTTTTGTAAATTCATTAATTTGAGAAAAAATATCTATAACTACAAATGTACCTCAAACAACTAGAAAAAGAGTTTTAGCAATTTTTAATGATGGAGAGTCGCAAATTATCTTTTTTGATACACCATGAATACACAAATCTGAAAAAAAATTTAATGCTGAAATAAATAATGTTGCTATTTCTAGTTTTAAAGATGCCGAAGTAATACTTTATTTCATTGATTCTAGTAGAGAAGGTTGAAAAGAAGAAGAATATATAAGAGAAATCTTAGAAATGGTAAATAAACCTGTTTTAAAAGTGTATACAAAAACAGATTTAAATCCTAGAATAACTATACCTAAATGAGATGATATACTTAAAATATCTTCAATTTCTAAAGATTGATTTGATAATTTATTACTAAAGATTAAATCATACTTAAAAATGGGTCCTATGTTCTTTCCTGATGATTTTTATACTAAACAGGATATCTACTTTAGAATAAGTGAAATAATTAGAGAGAAGGCATTTTTACACACAAAAGAAGAATTACCTCATAGTGTATATATATGAGTAGAAGAAATAGAAGACAATGAAGATATAATGAAAATGGTAGCCTATATCTACACTGAATCTGATTCACAAAAATATATAGTTATATGAAAAGCTTGAAGTTTGATTCAAAAAATATGAAAAGAAGCTAGAATTGAGCTTGAAAAAGTATTCTGAAAAAAAGTATTTTTAGCTCTAAGAGTTAAAGTTAAGAAAAACTGGAGAAAAGATGATAGGTTAATAAAAGAAATTTTACATTAAAAAAATACTGAATAAATTCAGTATTTTTTTAATTATTTTTTATTTTAATTTATCTATTATTTCTACAAATGATTCAGCAGGATAGGCTCATGAGATAACTTCATATTCACCAGTTTCGTTATTTATAAGTACATTTCATGGAGTACCTGTAATTTTAAATAATTCAGCACCTGCATTTTGCATATCTTTTACTTTTTGTGTATAAGTACCATCAGTTAAACATTTATTTAATTTATCTTTATCTGCTCATAATTTAACAGCTTCACTAATTAAAAAATCTTTATCAGAATTTTTATCAGTATATGATTTTTTAAGTAAACTATAAAATGCATCACCTCATTTTTGTTCACCTAAACACTCTAATATTTCAGCTCCAGTTTGTGCATTTTTATGAAAACCTAGAGGAAAGTGATTAAATACTATATTTAAATCATAACCGTATTTTTCAGTTAATACTTTTTCCACATCAGAATTATGTAATTTAGCACAAAATGGACATTCTAAATCAGAATATTCAAGCCAAGTTATTTTAGCATCTTTATTTCATTTAATATAAGAGCTATCTTTAATAGTTTTAATTTTATCAGGGGCTATTTGTAAAAATCCTCTATCACTTCTTTTTTCAAAAGGATTAAAAGTAGAACCAACCGATAAACTATAACTTCCGTCTTTTAATTCTGTTAAAAATGTATTTACTTTAGGTACTAAATTACCATTTTGATCTTTTTGATCTGGGTCTTTAGATGTATCAAAATTATTAGTTGAAAATTGAAATAATGGTAATGTTTTTATTTCATTAGATTTTAAATATTCTGATACTCATTCATCAGAAAAATCTTTTACTACTATTTTTGCATTTGAAATAGATGGCAATTGTTTCAGTTGTTCTAATATAGCATTAGTTGGACATTTAGCTCAACATCTAGTATCACCGATAACTGTAAGAGTTAGATCTTCATAATTACCAGTAGATGAAACAATACTATTTGAATCTGTAGTTATGCTATTTGAATCTATAGCTATATTATTTGAAGACTTATTTCAAAAATAGTATCATAAAATAGCAATAACTATTACTAAAATAATAATTGATCAAATAAATATATTATTCTTTTTTTCTTTGTTATCCATATAACTTTGTAAATAATTAAAATTGTACAACAATTATAATTGATGATATATAAAAGTAAAATTAAAACTAAAAAAACACGACTTCTTGACAAAAAAAACAATTGACTATAGCCTCCTTCCTTTTCAAAGGTAAGGAATTCAAGGATGGATTATTATTTTTTCCACAAAAAAACTATCACAAATTAAATTGTGATAGTTTTTAAGTTAATCTTGATGATTATCTATTTTATAAATCTTTAATATATCTCAGTCTAAAATTCAATAAGCTCTAAATTGTTTATTAATTTTAAAATAATAAATTTGTAACTGCTTAGCTTACCTTAATTTAAAATCTACATTTTTAAGTAATCATATTAATATATACTCTGTAGTCATAATTTTCTTTTAAAAATTAACATAAAAATATTATAACAAATTAAAGCCTAATTGCAAATATAATATATACAAAATATACTCTTTTTTAAAAGAAACAAATTTTAAGAACCCAACTAAAAAAAGGAACCGGTACCTATAACTAACTAGTTAATTCCAGGTACCGGTTCCACTAAAGACACTTTTAAAACTTTATAATCATTTATAAATATCTCATCTAGTTCATATTTTATAAATTGATATATCTCATTTTTTACTAATAAATATAATTCTAATATTTCATATTCTACATCTATAAAATCAATATCTTCATTTTAAAGGTTTAATATCTAATCAATCAAAATTTCAAGATAATATTTGTTTTATTATTTCATAAATTTTAACAGATACATTAATATCTTGTTTTCTAAGAAATTTAACCCAATCTAATACCATATTTTATATATTATGATTAATTACTTCATTTTTAAGAGTCTTTAAAAATTCTTCTGCATTCATATTAACAAATGAATCATTCCAACCTCCTCAATCAATATTTAATAATTGCTCTTCTATACTTAAGTCTTTTAATTTAATAGTTTTATTTAACTCAAATTTACTAGCTATTTGTTCAGGAACTTCTACATTCATTACTACCATAATTTTCTTTTAAAAATTAATATAAGTCTATTATAATTAATTATATCTCAATTGCAAATATAATATATACGAAATATACTCTTATTCTAAGAAATAAATTTTAAGGACCCAACTAAAAAAGGAACCGGTACCTATAACTAACTAGTTAATTCCAGGTACCGGTTCCGAATATGTTTCAAAATAATATTAAAACTCTAATTCATCTAATTCTAAATACTTATATTTTTCTATTTTTTTCTTGTCTATCTGATGATAACTTGTCCATTTATAGTTGTCTATATTGTCAACTATTTTATGTTTTAATGGATTAAAATTCACATAAGCAAGGCATTGTTCTAGATATTCATCATTGTCTATAATTTTTGCTTTGAACCTTCATTCAAAGACTGGAAGCTTTAATTGGGTACCGGTACCATCTAAGTTCTGAATAATTAAATGAAAATGATTTGGCATAAAACTATAAGAAATGATTTTTAAATCTTTTTTATATTCTTTTAAATATTTTACTAAATATGTATAAAATTTTTCAAAACAATAATCATTCTTAAAAATAATAGATTTATTATATCATCTATTATAGATATGATAATAAG
>JALSMB010000077.1 GCA_026988025.1 Candidatus Altimarinota bacterium
ACCATTTGAAATTTCGACACCTTTGAAAGCTCAAAGGCTTGATAAATAAGCGACAAACTAGGGGTTCTAACAACCCTTTTTTTGTTTATAGGAATTCACTCAGGAAATATCATTTTCAGGAGTGTTTTTTTGTTTTTTAAATTTCCAGAGTTCCATATTTGGAGAGCATTACTTACTAGTTTTAATTTCTCTTTTAACCTGGTTCTAACATTTTTCAGCTCAGAAATATTTTTATCCATTTTTTGTAAAATAATTTGTTTTTCTTTTTCTAAATCATCTACTTTAGATTCATAATTATATATAAGTCTTTCATTAGTTGTATTTCAAATTCTTTCAATAAAATTATTAATTTTGGTTTCTATAGCTTCAATTTGTTTTTTATATTTTTCTTCTTGTTCATTTGATATAATTTTTCTATTTTTTAATAGATCTAAAAATATTTTTTCAAAACAATTAATTACATCTTCTTTTGGAGTAAGAGTTTTTAAAAGGTTATCAAAATCTTTATGTAAAACTTCTCTATTAATAGATTTTCAATACATAGGGGATTTTCTAGGATATGTATAATATGGTACTTTAGTTGTTCTTCATTTAGACCAACTAGCACTCATCATCTTTTTAGATTCTTCACAATATAAAAATCATCTTAAAGGAAAATCTTCACTAATATCAGACCTTTCACTATTTTCTTGAATTTTGTTAGCTATACTTTGATGATTAGAATTTAATTTTTTCTGTATTTTTTCATAAGTTTTCATAGAAATTAAAGCTTTATGTTTTGCTTTTCTTAAACTTACTCACCAGTTTTTAAATTCTAAATAACCAGTATATAATATGTTTTTAGCCATTCTACAAACTAGATTTGAGTTAGTTACTCTTCAGTTTTTCACTGTACCAACTTTGATTCATTTTTTATGTAAAAATCTAACTACATCATTTAAAGTTACTAATTCATCTTTAGCATATTTTTCTAAAGCTGATTTTACTATTTTGGAATATTTTTTATCTTCTACAATTAACTTTCATCATCATTCAGTATTTTCTATATACTTATATCAAATAGGAATAGGAAAACAATAAAATCCTTGTTCTAGTCTTGCTTTTTGTCTAGAAAGGACTCTTTGTTTATTTTTTTCTTTTTCATACTGAGCCATAGAAACACTCATATTCTCTCTAAAAGTTCATTCAGGAGTTTCTTCAAATTGAAAATTAGGACATTGTAATTCTACTCATCTCTTTCTAAATTCAGTTCTAAGAAGATGATGAACCTGTATATCTCTAGAAAGTCTGTTTAAGTCTTCAAAAATAACAGTATAGCTATTTTCTTTATTTGAATCTATATAACTGATTAATTCTTTGATAGATTTTCTTTCAAAAACTCATCAACTTATTCACTCATCATTAAAAACTTTTTCTACTTTTATTCAAAGTACATTTTCAGCATAATTCATGCATTTTTGTTCTTGTGATGAAAGACCATTTCATTCTTTGACTTGTTTTTTTGATGAAACTCTACAATAGATTAATCATTTTAGACTCATAATTATATTTTTATGTAAATATTTTCTTATTTATTATTTTGGATAAATCCTCATTTTCAAGGATTAGTTCTGAAAGAATAAATAGATCATTTATTATTAATTCTTTTTCTTTATCTGAATATGATTCAGAAAGAAATTCTTTATATCACTCTACTAACATATTTTATATTGTTAGTTGGTAATAGGATAATAAATAGACTGTTTTTTCTTACTATATTTAAATTTTTCATGCACAAAAAATAAAGGAATAAACTTATTTGTTTATACTTATTTCAAGAGTAAAAAAGATTAAATAAATAGACTAATCTCTTAAAATACAAGGATGTTAAAGAACATTTTAATATTGCCTCTTTTTTATTAAAACTGCAAATGTATACTATAAAAATATTTAAATCTGTCAAATATAAATAGATTTAAATACTACAAATGTGCATTAATTGTTTTTATTTTAATAATGTGTTAGACTATAAATAGTAATAATTATCTATGTTTTATGTGAGTAGAATCCTATTTATGAAATTATGAAACTGAGCAAAAAAATGAAAGAAATAATGATAAAGTTATTTCTTCTTTTTATGATACAGAGAATAATATAATACAATCATATGAATTAAATAAAACTAAAGATTGAGCAGATGAACTTGCTTTAAATCAATATAATGAATATAAAAATTTAAAAGAACAAAAAGAAAAACCAATATTACAAGAAACAAGAGAGCAACTAGATAGAGAAGCAATGATAAATGAAGCAAAAATAATGCTTTATGAAAAATTATGAATAAATGAGAATTTAGAATTAAATAATTGGTGAGAAAATTTTGCAAAATGAATAGTTGATACTTTAGTTTTAGATAATTATGACTTAGCAATACAAGTTTGGGAAACAAAATGAACAGTTATCATTGATTGAATAAAACAATTATTTAGTTCATGGGAAAATATAAAAAAAATAGCAGAAGCTTTGTGAGATACTGTAATGTGATTATTTAGTTGAGATTGATATCAAACATGAAAAAGTGTAGCAGAATTATGATTAATAACTACATGAGTATGAGCTTGAATAGCTGTATGAAAGAAATCAATGAAATTATGAATTAAACAAATATCAAAATTAAGAAGATCAGCTGAGAGAGTTGTAGAAAGTTCAAGTGTGAAAAAAGTTATTTGAGAAACTACTAAACAAGTTGATGAAATAATACCAAAGAAAAAAGTAGATATAAAATCAGAAGTATTAGGTAAATTACCTGAGAATGTTAGAAACTTAGATTTAGAATTAGATAATTATTCTCCTCAGCAATTAGAATGATTAAAGCAAAGGTTATGATTAGATTTTAAAGCTACTATTGATGATATAGATTTAACATATAGGTTAAAATTAAAAGATACTCTTGATAGATATAGAGAATTGTCTGATATTAATTTAGCTAGATTTTGAAGAGAAATATTAGAAGAATTAAAAAAATCATGAGATACAAATCCTTTACAAACTTTGGAGAATGAAATATTAAGACTTGAAATAATGAAAGATAAATGAGAGTTACTTATAGTTAGTGTTATCCATAAAAGACTACAAGATAAATGATTTCAATTAAATAAGTTTTCATCTATTGATGAAAAATGATTAGCAAAATTAAAAGAAAGAAAATATTTACAAATTAGGGAGAGTACTGAAACATGAATTTGATCATATTGATTAGATCCAAAATATGCTTCATTTATGATATCAAAGTGACAATTAGATGATATTAGGATATATTGAGGTGACAATCCAAGATTTATATGATATACTATAGATGAATTAGAATGAAGAGCATGAGTTACCCTATATGATAGTATGTTGTCATGAAAAATTTGAGAAGTTTGAGATACTAAACAAATGCTTGACTATACAACAGAAACTTTGATAAAAGCAAAAGCTATATATAATATGGATGAAAGATTATGATTTCCTATACATGAATGATTAAAGAAAGAAGCAATTAATACAAACAACTGACAAATGAGTAGATTTTTTAATAGTATGAAACCATATGTAGAAGTACATATATTTTGATGAAATAGTAAGAATGTTAGAGAAGCTTTAAGTGAAACAGATTTTATAAATAAATATTTTAATAAATAAGTATTAAATTATGTGAGTAGAAAATTTAAATAATGATAATAACTTAGTGATAGATTTAAATACCACTTTTGAAGAATCATTAAATTCAGGTTTCTATGTTATAAATAGATATGAATATGAATGAAGAAAGATAATTGTATGTATGACTAAAGATGGTCAATACTCATTTTATTTTGCAATAGAAAATTGAAAGCTAGAAATGTTGTGAAATAGAAAAGAAGTAGAAGAAACATATACTTTAGATCAACTTATTGATGAATTACAATGATTTTTTTCATTTGAACATAATTATATACCTGTATATAGTTATAAAAAACAAGAATTATTTAAAGCAGACTTAGAAAATGTTTGAAAATTAGAAAGTTTTTTGATTGAACTTGAAAGAGATGAAACAAAATGAAATATTAATAATGTATTAGATTAATTTATGAAATTACAAGAATTTAATATAGCTTCAAATAGTGAAAATGAAATAGAAGCTTGATTATCAAATCTTTCATATAATCCTTTTAACTTTAATTGAGTAGAATATGCTTCAATTGAAGCTTTTTGGCAGTCTTTAAAATTTGAAAAATGAACTAAAGATTGGCAAGAATGTATAAAATTATTCTGAAAAGAAGCAAAAATATATTGAAATAAAGTAAATCCTAAAAATAGATTTATTTATAATTGAATAGAATATATTGTTTGAAGTGAAGAACATCAAAATGTAATGAAAGAAGCCTTAAGAGAGCAATTAAAACAAAATGAAGATAAACTAAAACTACTATTATCTACTTGAAGTATAAATTTAATTCATAAACCTAAAAAATCAGATTGAAGTTTTTATCCTGATAGTATAACAATTCCAGGAGAAGTATTTTCTAATTTTTTAATAGAATTAAGAGAAGAGTTTAATGAAAGTAAAGATTTATTACAAGATGTATCTAGAAAAATTGGAAATATTCTATAATAATCATTTAAAGTATAAATAAAAAATGAGTTCAAAAATCACGAACTCATTTTTTATTTCATCAAATTTTAAAAGTATCATCGTTTTTTATCGTTCTTGTGTTTATCATCGGGGTTAATAATAATATGTATCAATTCTAATTTTTGTTTTTCTTGTAAATGTAGTACAAGTCTCCACATTGACTAATAAAAGCCAAAAATTGTATCTCACATACTTTATTTATTAATTTTCGTTATTATGGAAACTAAGACAAGTTTACTTTGTGGGTTATTAGATTGTGGTTATTTAGACATTAATTTTCTTATAGATTTAGCTAATATTAATCATATAGAAATAGATCTTGATGATATAAAAGCTAACTATTGAGAACTGAATATCAATTGGATTATATATGATGTTATCAATCAAATAGCAGAACAATTTATACAAGAAAATCAAGATGAAATTGAAAAGATTCTTGATTTATGAGAATTTTGAAATTTATACGATTATATGAGTTCTCATGAAATTTATGAAGTTTATGCAAATTACATAGATAGTCATTTATGGTTTAAAGATGAAGCAATTCAAGATCTTTTTGAAAATTCTAAGTATCAGGTTTAATCCTGATACTTTTTTTGTATTATGGATGATTAATAATTCGCAGAGCGATAGAGTAGAGTTTTACTTTTATAAATCAAAATTTGACTTATTATTTTTTCAAATTGTTTGATTTATATAAAAGCAAACGAGCAATATACGAAAATGTTATTTTTCAAATTTTGAAGTCTATTTAATTTATCATTTTTTAATTTCTTTATATTAAAAATTATAATTTTCAAAAATAATAACTCAAATTTAATGATTTTTCTGAGAGTTTTGTTTTAAGTTTGAGTTTATAAAGAAAAGCACCAAGCTTCAACCAAAAATGTTATAAAAAAACAACCATAGGAGATAAACTCCTTATGGGTGTTTTTTGGATTTTATAAGAAATATAAACTAATTAATACTGTGTTAATATGTGATTATTATAATAAAAATTTGAACTGTTTTTAGTTATGTCTTAAAGTAGATTAAATTCGGCTTTTTACTGGACTTGTTATTTTAAAATAGAAATGTCACCCTTTTTTTCAAAATAGAAATGTCACTTTTAGTGATGTTTCTATTTTTTTATATTTATCTTACAAAAGGATGTGGCTTTCAATGAATCTCAAAATAAGTTTT
>JALSMB010000078.1 GCA_026988025.1 Candidatus Altimarinota bacterium
TAGATTATTTTAGACATAAGTTTTTATTAAGTATTATTATTTTTCTACTTAGTTTTTTTATTATATTTATAAACAAAAAAAAGCAGAGTGTTTTTTATTTACACTCTACTTTTATGGGGTCAGTTCAATAATGATGCTTCCTTTTATTAGTTGTAGTGCAAAATTACCAGTATTTGTATTAATTATTTCGGCATTTATTCCTTGATACTTACAATCAATAGTTTTAATTAGTTTATATTTTGTATGAATTATTTTTTGATTAATATCTAATTCATTTTTAAGAGTATTTATAAGACATAAAAATCATAAATTTATTATAAACTTACCACATTATAGATTACCAAAATTAAAAAACATATTTTTTAAAATACTATTAGTTTTAAAAGAATTTTTAATCAAAATCTCATTATTTATTATACCATTTTCAATTATTTTAACCTTAGCTTTTTCTTTTCCTAGTTGAGAAAAAATTGAAAATACTTATTGATCAAAGGTTGGTAATAGTATTTGAGTTATATTTGAACCACTTTGATTTAATGATAAAATGAGTATTTCAATTATTTCATGATTGGTTTGAAAAGAAATAATAGTTTCTACTCTTTGAAGTTTATATTATTTAGATGATACGTCAGACACTGATAGGTTAGTAAAAAAGATACAAAATGATAAAACTATAAATTATAAAAATGCTATGAGTTTTTTATTATTTATATTACTTTATACTTCATGTATGTGATCAGTTTTTACTGCTAGAGCTGAATTAGGAAATAAATGGTGATTTATATTTTTTATGTATCCTATATTTTTTGCTTGGACTATGAGTTTTATGTTATATAATATTTTAAAATTAATTAATTAAATAATAAATATGAAAAAGAAGAAAATAATTTTATGATTAGTGTTTATATTAACTTTAGTATTATTGTTATTTTTTAGTTATAAATTTATTTCTAATATTATTATTTTTAATAATCATAGAGATTATTTTAATCAACCTTTTAATGAACAACAAATCCAAACTTGGATGTCTATTAATTATATTGAAAAGAAATATAATATAGATTTAGAAGAAAAATTTTGAAATAAAATATGAATTTGGACTAGAAATAAAACATTAGATGATTATTGTAATAAATCTAATATAGATTGTGATAAATTATTATTAATACTTAATGATAATAAATATGGAGATTAGTTTATTAACTGCATTCTTTGAAACTAATTTATATTTGTTTTTATTTATAATAGCAATTTTAAGTCAAATATGAATTCCTGTTTGAGCTATGTTTTTTATATTGATTGCTTGATCTATAACTATGGATTTAAATAACTTATTAATATTATTCATAATTATATTAGTAGGTGTTGTTGTATGAGATTTGTTATCATATTTATTTTGAAAAAAACTTTTTAATACATATCTTTTTCAACTATTAATTAATAATAAAAAAATTAATAAATTATATATTAAGACAGAGAATTTTTTAAACCACAAGGGGAATATAAGTATATTTATATCAAGATTTTTAATTACTTGAGTATGACCAATGCTAAATTATATTGCTTGAATACAATGATTTAATATTAAAAATTTTGCTTTATATATATTTTTAGGTGAGATATTGTATGTTTTTGAATTTTTATTATTGTGATTTATTTTTAAAGATATGATCGATGATATAATGAATATTATATCTAACTTTTGATTAATATTAATATTAGTGTTTATATTATATATTATTTGAGTTAATTTATTTAAGAGAAAAAAGAGTATTGTTAAATAATACTCTTTTTTCTTAATTATATCTTATTTAAGATATGTTAAATTATGTACAATAATATATAATATTGTATTATTGCTTATATTATTATACTAATAATAGTTATATTTTAATTGATTAATGGAAAGTTTATGAAAAAAATTTTTATAATTTGAAGTGCTACTATTTTACTAGCTTCATGTGGAACAAGTATTGAACCTAATACTACTACTGAAAGTAATAACATAGGTACAATTAATACAGTTGATAGAAATCAAGAGATATTAAGTTTAAAACCTGAATACAAGGCAGAATTATATGGTAAAATTAAAGCTGTTGAATGAAATGTTTTTACTATTTCTGAAATAGATACTTCAAAAGACCCAACTGTAAATATGGAACTAGATGAAAAGAAAGCTTATATGATGTCTTTATCTGATGCTGATAGAATGGCTTTAAAAGATATGATAGCAAATTCAATTAAATGAGATATAAAAGTAATGGTACCTGTATGAATTCCTATGATCAAAAAAGAACTAGTTTGAGAAGATAAAGTTGATATAGAAGCAACTTTAACTGATTTAAAGGTATGAGATATTGTTAGTATTTGGTATAATACTGATATTACAGATAGAAAAATAGCAAAGTATGTTAAAAGAAATATGAGAAGATAGTTTTATTAATTAATACATTTAAATATGTGAATCTTAAATGAAATAGAAAATAATAAAAAGAAAACCAATTTTACTAAAATATGAGCTATATTTGTTATGATTTTATGAACTTCATATTTTTCTTATTCTTATTTTTTATGATCTAATGAAGTTATTGAAAAAAAAGAAATAAAAACATTTACTGTAACAACATGAAATTTAAAAACTAGTATTTTATGAGATGGTAAAGTTTTATATAAAGAAGATTTTAATTTAAATTTTCCTATAACTGGTACTGTTAATTCTATTTCTAAGAATGAATGAGATATTGTAAAAGCTGGAGAAATAATTGCTAGTTTAGATACTACATATCTTAGATTAAATGTTGATAAAGCTGATATTGCATTATCCAAAGCTTATGCTGATTTAGAAGCAAAAAAGAATAAATATACTTCAGGAGATATTAAGTTGTCGGAAGAACAATTATGAAGTTCAGAAGCAAATTTAGAAAATATTAAATTAAATTGAGAAATTGATATTTCTAATACTAAAAGTTGACTTGCAACTGCTGAAATAAATTTACAATCTGCAACAACAGATTTAGATTTAGCTAAAGAAAATCTTTTATTGATAGAAAATCAAGAAAAGGAAAAATATGAAAACAAAGTTGAAGATGCAATTTGAAATATATCCACAAATATTTCAAATATTAAAGAATTGTTAAAATGAGTGGATAAATTACTATGAATTACTGTTGAGAATAGAGATGAAAATAATATTTTTGAAAATTATTTATGAGTCAAAGATACAAGTGAATTATCTTTATCAAAAAAATATTTTAATGAAGCAAATATTTTTTTTAATAATTTTTCTAATAGTTGGAAGGAGGAATGATGACATCAATCTAATATTGAAACTACTTTAGTTTTTTTAGAAAAAGCGAAAGAAAATTCAATTTTAATTAATAAAATGCTGAATTCTACACTTAGAACTATTCAAAATTCTGTAATATCAGTTTGAAATTTATCTCAAGAGCAAATTGACTCATATATTAAAGAGTATGAAGATAAAATAATTAGTAATAAAAAAGATATATCAGATTTAGTTGATGCTAGTCAATTGATAGAGGAACAATTAACTAATTTAAATACTAAAACTGCGACTCAAAAAAATATTATAGTATGACTTAATACTAAATTAGAATTAGCTATAAAACAATTAGAACAAGCAGAAGTTAATTATAAAAATGCTATTAAAAGAGCAGATAATAATTTATTAATAGCCAAAAAACAAATTGATATTTCTAAAGCTTCACTTTCTACAAAAACAGATGATGTTTCATATAGTGAATTGGCTCCTTTTTATAATAATATTGATAATGCAAAAAAGAGTTTAGAAGAAGTGAAAATAAAATTAGAAGATGCTGTATTGAGAAGTCCAATTGATTGAAAAATTGTTTCTATAGATTGAAATATTTGATCTTTTGTATGATGAGATAAAGAGGCTTCTTTTGTAACTATTACTAATAATAATAAATTTTATGTTGAAAGTTATGTTGAAGAATTAGATATTTCTAGAATCCAGGATAATGCTAATGTCTACCTTACTTTTGATGCTCTTGACTGAGTTACTCTTACATGAAGTGTTTATTTTATAAGTGATAAATCTACAACTGATAGTAATTGAATAGTTACTTATAAAGTTGAGATTTCATTTAATCCGAATACTTCATGAGTTAGAGAATGAATGACTACTTATGTTGAATATATTACAAATGAAGTTAAAAATATAAAAATAATACCTGTATGAGCAGTTAAGCCAATTGATTGAAAACCTTCAGTTATGTTAGCTGATTGAACCTGGAAAGCAGTAATGACATGATTTACAGATGGAAAAATGGTTGAAGTGATAAGTGGTTTAGATAAATTAGATAAAATATTATATTAATAAATTGATATGAAAAATGATAAAGAAATAATTATTAAATTAGAAGGTGTTCATAAATCATATTTTTTGGATAATTGAGATGAAATAGAAGTTTTAAAATGAATTGATTTAGAAATTAAAAAATGAGAATTTGTTGCTTTAATGTGAGAAAGTTGATGAGGGAAATCTACACTTTTAAATATAATTGCTTGTTTGCATCCACTTAGTTCAGGAGCTTATCATTTAGAATGAGATGATATTTGAGCTGTGAAAGAAGAAGATACTTTAGCTTTTATTAGAAATAAAAAAATGTGATTTATTTTTCAACAGTTTAATCTTTTACCTAGGTTAACTGCTTTAAATAATGTAGCATTACCAGCTTTATATTATTGAACTGATGAAAAAACTAGAAACAATAAGGCAACAGAATTACTAACTAAAGTATGATTGTGAGATAAATTGGTTAATAAACCCTGAGAATTATCTTGATGACAACAACAAAGAGTATCTATTGCTAGAAGTTTAGTAAATAATCCAGAAATATTATTAGCTGATGAACCTACTTGAGCCTTAGATACTACAACAAGTAGAGAAGTTATGGATATTATAGCAAACTTAAAGAATGAATGAAAAACTATTGTAATGGTTACTCATACACCTGAGGTAGCTAGAACAGCAGATAGAATTATATTTTTAGAAGATTGAAAAGTGACTGATTGTAATTTTGAATTAGAAGATGAATAAATTTATTTATATATATAAAAAAAATGTTAAAAGATATTCTTAAAATGGCCTTAGAATCTTTGTATTGAAATAAACTTCGTACATTTTTATCTACATTAGGTATTATTATATGAGTTTCTACAATATCTTTAGTAATAGCAATCTGATTATGAGCACAAAAAGATATTGAAGATCAATTTAAAACTTTATCTGTTACGGCTATTGCTATAATGCCAGTTACTACTGAATGAAGTACATCTAAGTTATCTATAGATGATGTTGAAATTATACAAAATGAATCAGATTATATAGAAAGTGTTACTGCTTATGTGAATTGAAAAATGCAGTCGTCAACCTCTAATGAATCTATTCAAGCATGAATAATGTGAGTAACTCCTGAAATTTTTGAAATTTCTAATTTACCAATATTGAAATGAGAATTATTTAATAATGAAGCATTAAAAAATAGAGAAAAAGTTGCAGTTTTATGATATTGAATAGTTCAAGATTTATTTGCTTGAGATACAAATATTATTTGAAAAAATGTAACAATTTGAAGAAAAAAGATAAAAATAATATGAATTTTAGAAGAAACTTGATGATCTATTTGACCTGTTAGTTATGATGATAGTATATATCTTCCTTATTCTACTGCTGAATCAGTTTTATGAACTGCTTGATCAACAAGAATGACAGTTTTAGCTAATGATATTAATAGTATTGATTTAGCAATGTCTGAGTTAACTACTATATTAAGGAAATCACATAGATTAAGAGATTCTCAAGTTGATGATTTTAGATTAAAAGATCAATGAACTAAAGTTACTTCTGCTCAAGATTCTGCAGATACTATGAACTTACTACTTACACTAGTTGCAATTATAGTACTCGTAGTTTCGTGAATTGGTATAATGAATGTAATGTTTGCTTGAGTAGCTGAAAGAACAAGAGAAATTTGAATATTGAAATCTATTTGAGCTAAAAGATGAGATATATTAAATCAATTTCTGATAGAAAGTATAGTTTTATCTGTTATTGGTTGAATTGTTTGAGTTATTTTATGAGAAATATTAATACCTGTTATTGATATTTATGCATGAATGACTACAATAAGAAGTACTATGTGAATGTTATTAGCATTTTCATTTTCTGTTATTGTAGGTGTGTTTTTCTGATATTATCCTGCTTATAAAGCAAGTAAATTGGATCCAGTTGATGCTCTTAGAAGCTAATTTATATATTAATTAATATGTTATGTTAAATAAAAAAATACTAATAATTTGAACTTCTGTTTTACTATTAGCTTCTTGCTGAAAAGAATATAGTGAAAATATTATAGTTGATAATACTACTACGGATACTATTATTTCAGAAGTACTTAATGATATGAAAGATGAAGATAATAAAAAATGAGATGAGATATTATCTGAAGTAATGAATTGATTGACTCTTTCTCAAGAAGAAATAAATTGATTAATTCAAATGAGAGAAGAAGAAAAATTAGCTAGAGATACTTATACTTTTTTCTATGAAAAATATGGACAAAAAATATTTTGAAATATAGATGATTCAGAAGAAAAACATAAAAGTGCTATTTTGCCCTTGTTAGAAAAATATAATATTGATGATCCTATAAAAGATGATACTCCATGAATTTTTACTTCAGAAGAAATGAATAAGTTATATAATGATTTAGTTGTGGCTTGAAATAAATCATTAGTTGATGCTTTAAATGTTTGAATGACTATTGAAGATTTAGATATCAAAGATTTAAATGAATTATTAGTTAATACTAAAGATAAAGATATTATGAATGTTTACAATAATTTATTAAAAGGTTCATATAATCATATGAGAGCATTTTATAAAAATTTAGAAAAAAAGTGAGAAGTATATGTTCCTCAATATATTACAATTGAAGAATATAATTCTATTATATCTAAATAAAAGAAGAAGTTTTATACTTCTTCTTTTATTCTTACTTAATTCTTAAACTGCTTATATATAATTAATTTATCTTTAATATTAATATAATTAAAGATAAATATTAATTAAATACTTACTTATTTCTTAATTGAAATATATATAATATATTTAATCTTATTAGAAAGAAATGTGCAATTAATAATAAAAAAATAGATTGTAACACATTCAATACTAATAAGTTATATATTAATTTTATAAAATAATTTAAATATTATGAAAACTACAAAAACATTATCAGTAGTATTATTAATTGCTATGATTTCTACAATTGGATTAACTAGTGTTTCTGCTTATGGACAATGAGGTGGTCAAGGTCAAAATTTAACTGCGGAAGAAAGAGCAGAAATGCAAAATATGACTCAAGAAGAAAAGCAATCTTATATGGAAGAAAAATGAGTTGAAATGCAAGATGAAGATTGAGATGGTATTCCAAATAAAGATGATGATGATTATGTAAAAACTCAAGATGGAACTAATAAATCAGATAATGCTGGTAATGGTTGAAATATGAATTCTAGTTCTATGAAAGGAAATAGTGATATGGATAGATGAAATGCTAATTCTGCATTAAAAGCTAAATATAAAAATTCATATGAAGATAAATATGGAGATGCTATATCTAGAATGTCAGATGATCAATTAAATACATTTATTACAAAAGTAGATGATATTTCTGAAAAAGTTAATACTGGTGATTATTCAGATGAAACAAAAGAAAAATTTAATGCTATGTTAGATGCATTAAGAGAAATTGCTACTGATAATTTAGATTGAGAAGATGATATTATTGATAGTTTATTCCAATAATATAGAATAAGAAAGAAAATTTATTTTTCTTTCTTATTTATTTTAATTATTAACACATATTATGTATTGAACTTATATTGATTGAATTAGTAAAAAATGAGATAAATATTGATTTGTAAATGAAACACAAGTTAGGATAGAAACTTGATTAGCATTAATTTTTGCTATTTTTTCTTTTATATCAATAGTCTTTTTATGATATTTAACTATACCTACTTATATTATATGAGCATTATTTTTTGATTTTTTATACAAAGTTTTTGTTGAACCTAGATCATTTGTTTTTTGAAAAATTTCTGAAATTATAGTTAGTAAATTTTGAAATAATAAAAAAGTATTTGTATGAGCTGTACAAAAAAGATTTGCTTGGTTTATAGGATTGATTTTATCCTTCTTAGCTTTTTATTGTATATTAATTATATCTTGAACTTTGTATTCAAAATGAATTGCAGTTGATGTTTATTTATGATTTTTAGAAAAATCAATACCAGCATTTATGGCAGTTCCATTTAATCCATCTATTATTGCTTGTATTTTATGTATAGTATTTATGTTTTTAGAATCAGTTTTTTGATATTGTGTTTGATGTCAAATATATAAAAAACTAGTTGAAAAAAATATATTAAAAGAAATAAAATGACAAAATTGTGTTAACTGAGCTTGTGAAATTAAAAAATAATTTCTTACCTAACTCTTAAATAACGTATATATAATGAAAGTATCTTCAAAAGAGATAGTTTCATTTTTTTATTAGGAATTATAGAAATAAACAATATTAAAATTTCTTACTTAATTCTTAATATAGATATGTATAATGAAAGTATCTTCAAAAAAAGAAGATTTTAAATTAAAATTTAACTATAAATATTATGAAAACAAATAAAATAATTGCAGCATGATTAGCTGCTACTGCAGTAATTGCACTAAGTTTCGGTTCTACTTATGCTATGTGAAATGGTCAATGAGGAGGTAAATTATCACAATATGTAACTGCTGAGGAAAAATCTGCAATACAAAATATGAATGAATCAGAAAGACAAACATATATTAGTGAATTAAAAGCTAAATATAATATTAGTTCTAGTAATCAAGGAAAATGACATGGTAAATGACAATCTTCTGAAAAATGAAGTAAAGATCATAATCAAGGTGATATGATTGCTAATATTCCTTCTTCTGATTTAACAGATAAAGAAGAGGAAATATTGATTTATGGTTATGAAGAAGAAATGTTAGCTAGAGATGTTTATAATTATTTAGCTGATTTATACCCAGAAGAAGAAGTTTTTTCTAAAATAGCTAGTTCAGAACAAAAACATATGGATGCTGTTGAAGTTTTATTAGATAGGTATAATTTTGATGTGCCAACTTGATATGGGGATTTACAATCAACAGTTGATGCATTAAAAGCACAAGGTACTAAATCTTTAAAAGATGCCTTAGAAGTTGGTTTACAAATAGAAGTTTTAGATATTGAAGATATAGAAGATGCTATAATGAATACTGATAATGAAGATTTTAAAGTAGTATTTACAAATATAGGGTGAGCTTCTTATAATCATATGAGAGCATTTCTAAAAGCTTTTGAATCTAATGGATTAACTGCTAGTACTGATACTTCTGAATTTCTATCTAGTGATGATATGGATAAAAAATGACCATTAAAATATAAATTAGCTGAAAGATTGGAAGCTGAATGAATTGAGTTACCAGAACAAGTAAATAGTGAAACTTTAAAGTCTAAATGACCAAAAAGTGATACTCATGGTGATTCTATGTCTAAATGAAAATGATCATCTATGTCTAAATCAATGAATGGTTCAAAAGTAAATGTAAGTTTAAAAAATGAATATAAAGCTAAATATGAAGCTAAATATGGTTCATTAATTGAAAAAATGACTGACTCTCAACTTGAAACATTTATTTGAAAAGTTGATGATATTATTGAAAAAGTTAATGTTGGAAGCTATTCTGAAGCTACAAAAGAAAAATATAATTCTATGTTAATTGCTTTAAAAGAAATAGCTGTTAATAATATTGATGAACAATCTATTTTAGATGGGTTATTTAATTAATAAGAATTATTCTCATTTAATACTTTACATTAGGAAATAAAGTATTAAAATAACTTATATATTATTTATATAAGTTATTTTTTATGTCTTTACAAAGAACGGCTACTGTAGTTTCATCAATTACTGCACTTTTATTATTAGTAATAAAATTTATTGTTTGAATAATGAGTTGATCAATTGCAGTTTTATCAAGTGCGATTGACTCATTACTTGATTTATTTGTTTCGTTATTTAATTTTTTTGCAGTAAAAAATGCAGAAAAGGAAGCAGATAATCAATATAATTATGGTAGATGAAAAATTGAGGCTTTAGCTTCACTTTTAGAATGATTAATTATTACAGGTTCAGGAGTATATATATTTTATGCCTCAATAATGAAATTTATAAATAATGAACAAGTTAGTTATTTATGAGTATCAGTTGCTATAATGTTAGTATCTGTTGTTATTACTTGATGATTGGTATATTTTTTAGAATATGTTGCAAAAAAAACTAATAATTTAGTTATAAAATCAGATGCACTTCATTATAAAACTGACTTATATTCAAACGTTTGAATATTGCTATGATTAGCTATTATATATTTTACTGGATTTTACCAAATTGATGCTATTTTATGAGTAATTATAGCATTATATATAATTTATTCAGCTTGGGAGCTTATTGAAAATTGATATAAACTTTTACTTGATGCTGCTATTGATGAAAATGAAGTTGAACAAATAAAAGAAATTATAAAATGACAAAAATTGGTTACAAACTTTCATGAGTTAAGAACAAGGCAAGTAGGTCATATAAAATATGTTGAAGTTCATTTAGTTTTTAATCCTGAAATTAAATTAATAGATGCTCATAGAGTTTGAGATCATATTGAAGCAAAAATTGCACAAATTGATAAAAATCATGAGTGGAAAATAATGGTTCATTTGGACCCATATGATGATAGTTTATGATGTAATTAAAATATTAATGAAAAAATTAATTAGAGATAAAATACCAGAAATTATTAAATGAAAATGAGAAAAATGTAATTATTATATTGCTAATGGAGTTGAATATAATAAAGAATTATTAAAGAAGATAGTAGAGGAGGCTATTGAAGTGCAAAATTCAAAAAATAAAAATGAGCTTATTAAAGAATTAGCAGATATTAATGAAGTTATAAATAGTATCTGTGAGAATAATTGAATAACAAATGAAGAAATAGAAACCTCTAGATTAGATAAATTAAAAATAAAATGATGATTTGAAAAATGATATATCTATATATTTGATAAATAATTTTTTGACAAAAAGATAAAAAATGATAATATATTAGCACTTAGAAAAACTAAGTGCTATTTTTAAATTAAAATTTAACAATAAAACTATGACAAAACACAATTTTGAAGCAGAAACTTGAAGGGTATTAGAATTACTTACTCATAGTATTTATTCAAATAAAGAAATATTTTTAAGAGAATTAATTTCAAATTCATCAGATGCTATTGATAAAGCTAGAATTAAAAGTTTAACTGATTCAAACTATCTTAATAAATGAGAAAAATTTGGAATAAAAGTTGAATCTGATAAAAAGGCATGAACTATAACTATTACAGATAATGGTATAGGTATGAGTGAAGATAATATGATTAAAAATCTTGGTACTATTGCTAAATCAGGTACTAAAGAATTTATAGATAAATTAAAGAAAGCAAAAGATGAAACTGAAAATAATTTAATAGGTCAATTTTGAGTAGGTTTTTATTCAGCTTTTATGATTGCAGATAAAATAGAGGTAGAATCAAAAGAAAAATGAAAAAAAGCAGCAAAATGGATAAGTGATTGAAAAACAGGATATGATATTGCTGATAGTGATAAAAAAGAAAGATGAACAACTATTACTATTTATGTAAATAAAGAGAGTAAAGAATTCTTAGAAGATTGGAAACTAAAAGAATTAGTTAAAAAATATTCTAATTATGTTTGAGTGCCTATTATGATGTTAGAATATGATTCTAGAACAGATGATGAAAAAAAGAAAGAACCAAAAGAAATGTGATTTGAACAAGTTAATGAAACTAAACCTATTTGGAAAAAGAATAAATCTGAAATAAAAAAAGAGGAATATAAAACTTTTTACCAATCTATTTCAAGTGATTGGAATGAACCACTTTTTTCAATGCACAATAATGTTGAATGAATGGTTAGTTATAAATCTATACTTTTTGCTCCAAAAGAAGTAAATATGTATCAAAATCTTTCTGATCCAAATGTAGAATATGGACCAAAACTTTATGTTAATAATGTTCTTATTCTAGAACACGCAAAAGAATTAATGCCTATTTGGTTAAGATTTATATCTGGTGTTATTGAGACGAGTGATTTACCTTTAAATATTTCAAGAGAAATGTTACAAGATAATGCAACTCTTGATAAGATTAAAAAAGGTCTTACTAAAAAAGTTATTTCAGAATTAAAGAAAACTTTTAAAAATAATAAAGAAGACTATCTTAAATTTTGGACTAATTATGGTAAAGTCATAAAAGAATGAATTCATTATGAAACTGATTTAAAAGATAGTATTGCTGAAATATCATTATTTAAATGAATAAATAATTCTGATTATATTAGTTTAGATGAATACTTAGAAACTGTTCCAGAAAAAGAAAATGAAATAGAAAAAGATGGTAAAAAAGAAAAAATAAAAGAAAAAACTATATATTATATTATAGCTAAATCAGAATCTGAAGCATTAGCTAGTCCATATATGGCTCAATTTAAAGAAAAAAATATTGATGTATTAATTCTTACTGATCATATTGATTCGTTTTTAGTACAATGATTTAATGAATATAAATGATCTAAATTATTATCAATAACTGCAAATGATATTGAATTAGAAAAAAAATCTGAAGAAGAAAAGAAAAAGGAAGAAGAAAAAATTAAAGATTTTAAATGATTACTAGACTTAACAAAAAGTACTATTTGAGAAGAAAAAATAGAATCAGTAATATTTAATGATAAATTAGGTGATGCATTTTGAGCTTTAAAAACTCCATCTACTTGAGTTGATCCTCAAATGGAAAAAATGATGAAAGCTATGGGACAAGATGTACCAGTACAAAAAAGAATATTAGAGTTAAATCCAAAAAATTCTTTAATTGATTCAATGAAATCAGAGTTTGATAAAGATATTAAATCTGAAAAATTACAAGATATAATTAAATATGCTTATAATCAAGCTATTTTACTTGAATGAGGAGAATTAGAAAATCCAGCAGAATTTATATGATTAACTAATAAATTTGCAAGTTGATATATAAAATAATTTTAAAAATACTTTACAATTAAATTGTAAAGTATTTTTAAATTATTATTTATTTATTGTCAATTTAAAAGGCTATTATAGTATTGATTTTTTATTATAAATACTATAATAATAGTATTCTAATAGGGAATATTTTAATTTTTAAATCTAATTGATTTATGAAAACAAAAAAAATAATTGCTGCTCTTACTTTGAGTTTATTATCATTATCTTCGTCATATGCTATGTTTGATGAAAACAACAATGATTCAATGAATAAAACAGCAAAAAATGAAATAAAAGTTATGAAAATGGTTGAAACTAGTATGGATGAGACAAAAGAAATAGCTGGTTGAATGATGGAAAGATGAGAAGGAGAAGGTAAAGAAATGATGGATAAAGGTGAAAGATGAGCTAAAGAAATGATGGAAAAATGAGAGGAAAAAGGTAAAGAAATGATGGATAAAGGTGAAAAATGAGCTAGAGAAATGATGGAAAGATGAGAAAAAAAAGGTGAAGAAATGATGGATAAAGGTGAAAAATGAGCTAGAGAAATGATGGAAAGATGAGAAAAAAAAGGTGAAGAAATGATGGATAAAATGGAAAAAATAAAACAAATGGCATGAAAAAAAGCTGAAAAAGCCGACAATGCAATGAAAAATTTTGAAAAAAGATTTGAAAACAATTCTAAATCAGAAAAAATTGCACAATATAAAAAGTTAGATGAAAAAATTAATAGAGTTATGGAAAAATACTTAAATTCTGATATTTCTGAAGCTAAAAAAGAGTCTTATAAAAATTTATTTGAATATATAAGAACTCTTAATGAAGAAAAAATGACTTCATTAGAAGTTGAGAATGAAACTGTTATTGATACAACTGATATTAAATAAAATTACTTACTTAATTAAAAACATATTATGAAAAAAATTATTACATTATTAGCATTATCAATGTTATTGGCTTCTTGTGGAAATGAAATTAATTCAGATACTACAATGGTTGAAGATAATGAAGCAATTGTGGTTGATAATCAAGCTCCAGTTGAAGAAGTTTTAACTGAAGATGAAATTAATGCTGCAATTGAAGATTTATTTAGTGATACAGCAGAATAATTTAAAAAGGCTACATTTTAGCCTTTTTTATATATTAAAAATTATAAATGGTAAATTATAAAATTAATAGAAATAAGAGAATAAAAAAGAAATGAAGGTTTAATAAAAATTTTATTAAATTTATTATGTTATTTTTTATTATTTTTTTGTATTTTATTTTTTCTGATAATATATCAGTTGATGAAAAAACATGATCTGTTAAAATAATTAAATCTAAAAAAATAATAAAAGAAAGTTTTGAAAACACTTATTCATGAGCTGTTTATAAATGATTGCCTTTTGATATAGATGTAGATATTAAGGATGTATATCTTACTTGAGCAACTATAAATTTATTTTTTTCTAATAATCCTGATTTTTTATTAAACAAGCCTTATAAATCTGATAATTTCAATAAAATTAGGTATTGATTTATGCTTTGAAAAGTCAGAAATAGAGATAAAGTATTTTGGTTATGAAAAAACTTAGATTCAATTAATACACTTAATTTTAAATTAAAGGATGTTATAGAAGATGATGAATTATGATTTAAGGTTGCAAATTTAGAATGAGCTACTTTGTTTGTAAAATTAGTTATTAAATGAGAAAAAATAATAAAATAAAAACCGTTATCTTAGATAACGGTTTTTATTTATAGTATGTCACTGATTAGTTTCTGCATAATATATTTTTCATGTTTTACTGTTATGTAGATAAAACCAATAAGGAGTTTTTTTATAATTTATAGTAGCATTTATTGTTTCAAAACTTGGATTTCAAATAGGTGTTTTAGGTAATCAGGTCATAGTTCTTGTATTATAATCTGATTTTTCATTAATATATTTTGTGATTACCATTTTACATTGATTTGCCGTAAGTTTATGTGGGTAACAAACTGTAATATCTGCTCAAATCATCCATCAATTTTGTAATCTTTTTTTTAGTATTCATGCTACTGTAGGTTTTGCTTGAATATTTTTTTCTTCTTTCTCTACTATACTTGCTAAATTTATTATTTTTTCTATATCTTTATTTTTATAATTTTTAAAAAGTTTGTTATATACTTTATTTTCAAAATTTTCTAATTGTTTAATTACTAATACATTTATTTTAAAATTATTTGATATAACTGTATAAGTATCAGGATATAAAAATCATTCTAATGTTTCTAATCAATTGATAAAAGGAAAAAATTCAGTTAATTTAATTATTTTTTCTTTACTAGTTACATATTTTATATATTCACCTGATTTTATTAATTTTTTATTTGTTAGGTAATTATCTATATCAAATATATTCCATCATTCTAATATAGTTATATTTATTTGATTTTCTATTATAGGTGTTTGTAAATCTAATAATATTTGATTAATATTAGCATTTTCTGAAATTTGGAAATTTCATTTTATTAATTTAAAATCTGGTTTATTTTTATTAATATATATTTTAAGATAATTTTTGTTTATATTTAGTTTTTTTGCTAAATTACTAATATTATCTCAAGTCTGTATTTGAATAACTTGTTTATTTTCAATTAAAATATTATTTTTAAAGTTATAATATCATTTATATAAAAATCAAAATAGTATTATCGATATAAATATTATTATAAAAACTATTTTTATAATAATATTTTGTTTTTTATTAGAAGTATTATCATTAAAATCAATAGAAGTATTTAAATCTATTTGATTAACATTAGAATTATTTTGTTTAGCTCTATTTAAAAACCTTTTATTATTTATTTTTTTTCTTCTAAAATTGTTAAACATTTTTTTGTATTAATTTGTATATATTTATTTTATTTTTATTTATAAAATATTACTTATGTCTATTTTAGGTCCATCTGTTCATGTTTTTTTATTATCTTTAGGTGTATAATCCTCATTATTTGCTGCTTTATTTTCTTCATCTATTTTATTAGCTTCATTTATTAATGATTTAGCTTTAAGTAATTCTTCATCATCTTGCTTACTTTTTTTAACTTCTTTTAATAACTGTTCTCATATAGATTTATCTTCATCATTAGGTTTATATTCAGTACTTTTTACTACTTCTTTTTTAGTTCATAGAATGTTTGATAAGTCTACTGTTGATTCATTCTTTTTTGTAGATTCTTTTTCTTGAGTGTTATCATCTACTATTTTTTCTTCTATATTAGATTCAGATTTTTGTTTATCTATTTTATCAGCTATAGTTTCTACTTTTTCAGTTTTCAATTCTTGTTTTTTAGAATCAAATTTATAATCAACATTATTTGCAGCATTATTAATAGAATTAAATTCTAAAGAGAAGTTAATTAGTTTTTTATTAATTTCCATTAATTTATTAAGTCTTTCTGCTTGATTTTCAAGTTGAGTCTCAGTTTGATTGAAATTTTCAACATTTAAATCAGCAGTTAATTTGTTAGGAGTAGTCATTTTTTAAACTTTATATTTTATAATATATATACAATTTATCATAATTTTTTATTTATTACAAATAATAATGTATTTTTTTAAAATAAATACTTAATTTTAATTTGCTTTTAACCTATTTCTTCCTATAATCCTCCTAATTGCACTGACTTCGATTGCGTTATTCTGATGAGTTAGGGCATTTTTAACGTTGTAAAAATGAGGGAAAATGATTGTGTAACTCCTCCTCATACAGTTTCTATTATAATCTTTTCCTCAATGTGGGACTAGAATTTTAGAATATATTATTTTATTTTTAATTAATATAATTGTATGGCAAAAAAAGCTTCAGATAAATGTATTGAAGTTGGTAGTCTATATGACATTAAAGGTCGTCATTTTTTTACTGATGATAGATCTGTTGTGTGAATTCCAGAATTATTGGAAGTTCAATTAGACTCTTATAATGAATTTTTAACAAACTGAATTGATAAAGTTTTTAATGATTCATTTCCTATTTCTGATCACTCTTTAGAAAAAGTAGATATTTATTATAAATGATTTGCTTTAGAAGAACCTAAATATGATCCAGAAACATGTATTAGAAAAAATCTTAACTATGAAGCTCCTTTAAAAGTGAGACTCGAAATGTTAAATAAAGAAACTGGTGAAATAAAAGAACAAGATGTTTATATGGGGGGTATACCACTTATGACTGAAATGGCTACTTTTATTGTAAACTGAATTGAAAGAGTTATTGTTAATCAAATTGTTAGATCAACAGGTATCTTTTTTACATTAGGTGAAACTGGTCCAGCTTTAAAAGTTATTCCTGGTAGAGGTTCTTGGTTTGAAATTGATATAGAAAAAAAATGAATTATCAATGTTAAAATTGATAAAAAAAGGAAACTTCCTATTTCTGTTGTTCTTAGAGCATTTTGAATGGAATCAAATGCAGAAATTTTAGATACTTTTGCTGAATTAGGTGATGATGTTATTGCTAATAATGTTGCTCCAACTTTAGAAAAAGATAAAACTACAACTAAATTAGAAGCTCAACATGCTTTATATAAATTACTTAGACCAGGTGATTTAGCTACTGATGAAAGGGTTGAAGAATTATTTCAAGTTACATTTAGAGATGATAAAAGATTTGATTTAGGAGAAATTGCTAGATTAAAAATGGAATCAAAATTAGGTATTAAAACTAAATACACAGATGAAAATGGTAAATTTTTATCTCTTGAAGATATAGTAACTGCACTTAAATATTATTTAAATCTTTATTATAAAGTTGAAGGATATACTCCTGATGATATTGATCATTTAGAAAATAGAAGAGTTAGATCTGTTTGAGAATTAGTAATGGATAAAATAAAAGTTGGTATTGCAAGAATGGAAAGAATTGCAAAAGATAGAATGACTATTGTTGAATTAGATGATGCTACTCCAGGTACATTTATCAATTCTAGGCCTATTATTGCAATAATGAAAGAATTTTTCTGAAGTTCGCAATTATCACAATTTATGGATCAATCAAATCCACTTTCAGAATTAGGACACAAGAGAAGAGTTTCTGCTCTATGACCTGGTTGACTTACTAGAGAAAGAGCTTCATTTGAAGTGAGAGATGTTCATCCAACTCAATATGGTAGAATATGTCCGATTGCTACTCCAGAAGGACCAAATATTTGACTAGTACTTCATTTTGCTACTTATGCAAAAGTTAATAAACATGGTTTTTTATTAACTCCATTTAGAACTGTAGAACATTCTGTTAAAAATGATGGAAAATCTGCTGTTAATAGAATAGCACTTTGAAATATTTTAGGTGATGACGGTAAAATAATAGTTTCAGATAAATCAATGATTACTGAAAAAGATGCTGAAATTATTAAAAAGAATGTAAAAGATTCTAAAATTGAAGTTAGATGATTTTTAACTCCAAAATTTGATTATTTTGATGCTCATCAAGAAAGAGTATTAAATATTGCAGAAGCAGGTACAAAAGTTGATGAATTTGGTAATTTTACTGAAACTAGACTTTCTTCTAGAGCTGCTAATGTTCCTACTATTTCATATGTTAGAGAAATTACTCATATAGATGTTTCTCCAAAACAAACAATGTCAATTGAAACTTCACTACTTCCTTTCTTAGAACATGATGATGCGACAAGAGCTGAAATGGGGTCAAATATGATGAGACAAGCTGTTCCATTAGTTAGACCAGAAGCACCAGTTGTTGGTACAGGTATGGAAAGAATTGTTTGAGAATGATCAGGTTATGTTATAGTTGCTGAAGATGATGGTGAGATTATTTGAATAGATGCTAAGCATATTACTGTTTTATATAAATCTGGTGAAAAGAAGTTATATGAATTAACTACTTTTAAAAGATCAAATCATGATATGATAGTACATCAAACACCTCTTGTTTCACATGGACAAAAAATTAAAAAAGGTGATACTTTATGTGATGGTCATGCTTGTCAAAATGGTGAATTAGCACTTTGAAGAAATCTAGTTGTTGCATATATGCCATGGCAAGGTTACAATTTTGAGGATGCAATTATTATATCAAATAAAGTTATTGAAGATGATTATTTTACTTCAATACATATTAAAGAATATACGACTGATATTAGAGAAACTAAATTATGACCTGAACAAATTACTGATGATATTCCTAATGTATCTACAGCTAAACTTAAAGATTTAGATACAGATTGAATTGTTAGAATTGGTTCATATGTTGAATGAGGTTCTATATTATGTTGAAAAATTACACCAAAATGAGAACAAGAACTTTCTCCTGAAGAAAGATTACTTAGAGCCATTTTTTGAGATAAATCAAAAGATGTTAAAGATTCTTCTTTAAGATTACCTTCATGACAAGGTTGAAAAGTACTTTCAGTACATATATTGAAAAGAGAAAATGGTGATAATTTACCTACTTGAGTATTTGCTCAAGTAAAAGTATTTGTTGCTGCTACAAGAAAATTAGAACTTTGAGATAAAATGGCTGGTAGACATGGTAATAAATGAATTGTTTCAAGAATAGTTCCTGTCGAAGATATGCCTTTTACTGAAGATGGTACTCCAGTAGATATTATATTAAATCCACTATGAGTTGTTTCAAGAATGAACATTGGTCAAGTATTAGAAGCTCATGTTGGTATGGCTGCTAAAAAACTTTGAATAACAGTTGCTACTCCAATATTAAATGGTATCTCTGTTGATCAAGTAAATGACTTAATGAAAAGAGCTTGAATGGATTCTGATGGTAAAGTTCAATTAATGGATGGTAATACATGAGAAGCATTTAAAGAAAGAACTATGGTATGAATTAAATTTATGCTTAAACTACATCATTTAGTTGAAGAAAAAATTCATGCAAGATCTGTATGACCATATTCTATGGTTACTCAACAACCACTTTGAGGTAAGGCTCAAAACTGAGGTCAAAGATTTTGAGAAATGGAGGTTTGGGCACTTGAAGCATATGCCGCAAGTAATATCTTACAAGAAATGATTACAATCAAATCTGATGATGTTGCAGGTAGAACACAAGCTTATGAAGCTATTGTTAAAAATGCCCCAATTAAAAAACCAAATATTCCAGAATCATTTAATGTACTATTAAAAGAATTACAATCTATCTGATTAGACTTAGATTTATTAGACAAAGAAGAACTAAAAGAAAAAGAAGATCAAGCTATGGAAAGATATGAAGATATTATAAAAATAGAAAATAAAGTTGATGAAGATAAAAAAAGTAAAAAAGAAGAAGAAAAATAATTTCTTCTTCTCTCAAAAAATTTAATATATAATTATAATCATAATGACATTTGATCCTCAATTAAATGATTTTTTAAATGACAAAGTTACTGACTTTGGAGAAATTTGAAAAGATATATGAAAAAAAGATATAACTAAATGAAAAAATTTAGATAATCTTGCTTGAATATCTTTATGAATTTCATCACCAGAAAGAATAAGGTCTTTATCACATGGTAAAGTGCTTATTAGTGAAACAATAAACTATAGAACACAAAGACCAGAAAGATGAGGTTTGTTTTGTGAACAAATCTTTGGTCCAAGAAAAAATTATGAATGTGCATGTTGAAAATACAAAAGAATTAGATATAAAGGTATTGTATGTGAAAGATGTTGAGTAGAAGTTACAAAAACATCAGTTAGAAGAGAAAGAATGGCACATATTGACTTGTATGCTCCTGTTGTGCATACTTGGTATTTAAAATCAGTACCAGGTAGAATAGGGCTATTACTAGATCTTCCTGTTAAAAAATTAGAACAAGTTGTTTATTTTGCATCATATATTATTACAGATATTGATGAAGAAAAATTAGTTGATGCTAATAAAGAATTAGAAGAAAAATATAAAGTCTCTAAATCAGAATTACAAAAAGAAATTCAAAGAGAAATCAATGAATTAACTATTCTAAAAGAATCATGAGAATTAAAAGAGAAAAAATTCAAAATTGAAGAAGCTCTTGTGATGAAAAA
The DNA here is from genome assembly GCA_026988025.1 of Candidatus Altimarinota bacterium. Taxonomy (GTDB): domain Bacteria; phylum Patescibacteriota; class Gracilibacteria; order BD1-5; family UBA6164; genus UBA6164. Next base: position 21,237 of record JALSMB010000078.1, read on the forward strand.
AATTGATGATTTAACTACAGAATATGAAGAATTAAGAGATGGTTTGAAATGATTAGTAGTTTGAGCAATAGTTTGAGAACTAGAATATAGAGTATTAGATTCTAAATTCCCACATGTTTTTAAATGATGAACTTGAGCTGAACATTTAAAGAAATTACTTGAAAGAATAGATTTATTAGAATTTATTGAAGATCAAGAAAAAGAATTAAGAGTCGCTACTCAAATTAAACAAAAGAAAATTTTACAAAAAATTAAATTAGCATCAAATTTACTTAAATCAGGTCAAAGACCTGAATGGTTTATTTTAGAGGCATTACCTATTATACCACCAGATCTTAGACCAATGATTCAACTAGATGGTTGAAGATTTGCATCAAGTGATCTAAATGACCTTTATAGAAGAGTTATTAATAGAAATAATAGACTTAAAAAACTAATAGAATTAGGAGCTCCTGAAGTAATTTTGAAAAATGAAAAAAGAATGCTTCAAGAATCAGTTGATATGTTAATTACTGGTGAAACTAGAACTAATAGATCAGGTTTTGTTACTGCTAATAAAAAGAAACTAAAATCACTTACTGAGATTTTGAAAGGTAAACAAGGTAGATTTAGACAAAACTTACTTGGTAAAAGGGTAGATTATTCTGCTAGATCTGTAATTGTTGTTGGACCATCATTAAAAATGGATGAGTGTTGAGTTCCAAAAACTATGGCTTTAATTTTATTTAAACCATTTGTTATTGCTAAACTTATAGAAGAAGGTATTGTTTATAATATTAAACATGCAGAAAAATTTATTGAAAAAGGTACTAAAGAAGTTTGGGATGCTTTAGACGAAGTTATTGATGGTAAATATGTTCTTATGAATAGAGCACCTACTCTTCATAGACTTTCTATTCAAGCATTTAAACCTGTATTATGTGAGGGTAAAGCTATACAATTACATCCACTTACTTGTCCTGCGTTTAATGCGGATTTCGATGGGGATCAAATGGCAATACATTTACCTATTACTGATAAAGCACAAGCTGAAGCTAGAGAATTAATGGTTACTTCTAAAAATTTATTAGCTCCTTCGAGTTGAGAACCAATAGTAACTCCATCTCAAGATATGATTTTATGATCATATTATGTTTCTGCTATTGATGAGGATAAAAATGCTCTTTGAGCTGGTAAAATATTTTCTGATTTAAATGATGCTGAACTTGCATATGATGCATGAGTTTTATGAATTAAATCTCCTATAAAAGTAAGAATTAATGGTAAACTAGAAGATACTTGTTATGGTAGACTTTTATTTAATGAAATCGTTCCAAATGAATTAGGTTTTATTAATGAAACTTTAAATAAAAAAGCTTTATCTAATATATTAACTAGATCTTTTGAAGAATTAGGTTCTGCAGTTACTGCTAAATTTGTAAATGATATTATGAATTTTTGATTCAAATATTCTACTGTTTCATGATTATCTATCTGTATAGCTGATATGGTAGTTCCTGATAATAAAAAGGCTTTACTTGAAACTTGATGAGAAAAAGTTAAATATATTCAAAAGAAATGGTGGGCTTGATTTTTAACTGAAAAAGAAAAATATAATCAATCTATTAAAATATGGGCTGATGTTAAAAAATCTATCGAGTGAGAAATGAAAGAGTTATTTGGACAAAAAAATCATGTATTTAATTTTATTGATTCAGGTGCTAGATGAAACTGGTGAAATATTACACAATTATGTTGAATGAAAGGGCTTGTAGCTTCTACTTCTGGTGCTACTATTGAATTACCAATTAAATCAACATTAAAAGAATGATTTTCTACTCTTGAATACTTTATTGCAACACATGGTTGAAGAAAAGGTAAATCAGATACTGCACTTAAAACTGCTCAATCTGGTTACTTAACTAGAAGATTAGTTGATTCTTCTCAAAATATTATTATTAAAGAAGATGATTGTAAAACAGTTCATTATAAAACAATAGTTAGAAAAGATAATTTATGAAGTTTTGATGATAGTTTTGAAGATAGTTTATTTTCACATACTGTTGCTTTAGATGTTAAAGATTCTAAATGAAATGTTGTTATCGAAGCTGGTACTACAATTGAAACTGATATTTTAAAAATCATTAAAAAAAGTGATATTAATAAAGTTAATATTAGATCTGTACTTACTTGTGAAACTGAAGGTTGAGTATGTAAAGCTTGTTATGGTTTAGATCTTGGTTTAAACAAAACAGTTGAAATTTGAGCTCCAGTTTGAGTAATTGCTGCACAATCAATTGGTGAACCAGGTACTCAGCTTACTATGAGAACTTTCCATTCGGGTTGAGTTGCTAAAGAAGGTTGAGATATGACTCAGGGGTTAACCAGAGTTGAAGAATTACTTGAAGCAAGAATTCCAAAAATTGCTGCTGAGATTTCTGATCAAGATTGAATTATTGAAATTGAATCTACTGAAAATGAAAAAATTATAAGAGTAATTTCTGAAGAATTATTAGAAGAAGAATATTATTTTGAAGATTATTTTGATTTAGCTGTTAAGGTTGGTCAAACTATTAAGAAAAAACAAATACTTGCTAGATCTAATAAGGATAAACAAAAACTTACTTCAAAATTTGCTTGAGAAGTAAAAAGAATAGATGAATGAGTTATAGTTATTGTTGATGTTGAACCTAGAGTATTTGAATATACATTTGATATTGGTACTAATTTATTAGTAAAAGATGGTGATACTGTTACTATAGGTCAAAAATTAACTCCATGATCAATTGATGTTCATAAATTAAAAGAAGTTGCTTGAGTACTTACTGCTCAACAATATATCGTAAATGATATAAAATCTATTTATGCTTCACAAGGTCAAACTGTTAATTCTAAACATATTGAATTAATTATTAGACAAATGTTTTCTAGAGTTAGAGTTACTTCTAAAGGTGATTCAGAATTCTTTCCATGAGATGTTGTTGATATAATTAAATTCAAATCACAAAATGATGAATTAATTAGAGAAGGTAAAAAAGCAAGTATTGCGGAAAGGTTATTAATGGGTATTACAAAAATTTCACTTCATACTGAATCATGGTTATCTGCTGCTTCATTTCAAGAGACTGTAAGAGTTCTTGTTGAATGATCTGTATCAGGTAAAATTGATAAATTTAAAGAAATGAAAGAAAATGTTATTATCGGTAGATTAATTCCTGCAGGTAAACAATACAGAAAAATCCATTGACAAGAAATAGAATCTGATGATGATTATTTTGATAGAAATGCTGATGAAATAGATGTATGAGAAAAACATTTAAAAGAATTTACAGAAGAAATAGAACATGAAAGTGATTTTTAAGTAAATTTCAAAAAAACTGAAACTTTAAGTTTCAGTTTTTTTTGATTAAAAAAGATTTATAAAAAGAACCCATTCGGGTTCTTTTTATAAATCTTTTAACATTTCAAGTACATCATCTGCATCTTCTTTTTTATCGTTCGCTTCAGCTGCTTTTATTTTCTTTTTAGAATCTTTCATTTGAAATTCTTGCCATTCGATTAAATGTTTTTCATTTAAGTTTTTAATTTCATCTTGATATTTAGATTCAAGTTTTTCTAATTTTTTCTTTTCAGTATCTAAGATATTATATAGTCTATCAACTTGTTCATCTGTCATTGAAGGCATGATATCAAACCAATATTGTCTTTCATCATCATCCATAGATTCAGTTGCAATAATCAAATCTACTAATTCTTTGTAATCTGCTAATGTTTCATCAGCTACTATAAAAGTTTTTCAGTTTTGTTTTAGTTCAGCCATATTTTTTTGTTAATTTATAAGCTATTTATATTTCTTTATTATTATAACAAAGAATTTTAAATTTTGCAAATATAAAATAAGAGATATAATAATTTTATTAAAATAAGGAGGGTATAATTTTATTTTTTATCATTTAGTTTATGTTGGTAATGAATTTGTGATTTTTTACTTTAGCAATAGTTTTACTTTGGTGATTGTTTATAGTAGCTAAAATACATGCATTTAAATTTAAAAATTTTTCAAATCATATTAAAAAAGTTACTAATGTATTATTATTTTTTTTAATAACTTTAACTTTACTTTGATATTCAGTAATTCTTTTTTCTAGTTCTACTTCAACTAAAATCACAAATTACAATTCTTATGATGTTGAACAAGTTAATTATTAATACAAAACCATGACATTATTTACAAAAATTATAAATAGGGAAATACCAGCAGATATTATTTATGAACAGGATAATATTATTGTTATAAAGGATATTAATCCAAAAGCAAAAACTCATTTATTAATTATTCCTAAAAAAGAAATACCTACTATAAATGATTTAGAAGATTCAGATAGAGAATTATTAGCTGAAATGTTCTTTGTTGCAAAAAAACTTGCAAAAGAACTTTGAATACAAGAGTGATATAAGTTACAATTTAATGTATGAAAAAAATGATGACAAGAGGTTATGCATATACATTTACATCTATTATCTAATATATAAAAAATGAATAAAAATAAAGTTATATTCGCTATAATATGAACTATATTACTAGCTTTAGTATTTTTTTGAATAGTTTCATTAAATAGTACAAATAAATGAACTGATAAAAATAAAACTCCATCTGATTTTACTATTTGGATGATTTGAGATAATATAGAGTGATCTAGAAATCTAGTTAATAATTTTAAAAAATTCAAATCTGAATATTCAAATAAAAATATAAAAATAGAAAGTTTTTCTAGTTATGAAGATTATACTCTTGCTCTAACATCTGCAATTACATCTGATAAAACACCTGATGTATTTGTTTTAAATAATAATGAAAAGCAATCAGTTTTTTTAAATCAAATAAGATGAATTGATCCTTCATTTTTAAATCCAAATGATTTTAGAAAGAAATATAAATGAGTATTTTCTGATGATTTAATTATAACTACTTGAGAATGAGAAGATAAACAAGAATTTTTAAAATGAGTACCAGTTTGATATGAATCATTATGAGTTTTTTATAATAGAAGATATATTAAAGCATCTGAATTAACTTCACTTTCAGCACTTAATAATGTAGTAGCAACTTTAAAAGATAAGAAACCAAATCTTATACCTATTTGAATTTGAAATTGAACTACAGTTTATGATTCAGCTGATATAGTTACACAATTTTTTATGTTAGAAAATTGAGTTACTTGATTAAAAGATGTTAATGGTAATAAATTGAAACAATCTATAACTTCTTATTTTCTTTTTTGAGATATAAATTGATATAATTGATATAATTCAAGATTTAGTGAATTGACTAAGTTTTGAAAAACATCATTAGATCTTTTTTCTAAATGAGAAACTTTTATGGTAGTTGGTTATCCTAGTTTAATTAATAAAATAGCTGAAAAAGGATTTAGTAAAAATTTTTTACAAGCAGCACCATTTCCTCATTATTTTTCTTGAGAATGAAAGACTTTAGTTAATTATAACTATTTTGTTATAAATAAAAATACTAAAAATGATGATTTAGCAAATGCATTTCTATTATATCTTTCATCTGATATTTGAGCACAAGATTATTTAAACGAATTCACATATTATTTACCTGCTTTATTATCATTAGAATCTGATAAATTGGATGAAAAAATAAGTGATAAATACAATGTAGTATTATGAGATTTTTTCAATTCAGATTATGAATTATCTAGTTTTGATAAATGAATTAAAAATTTGTATGATAGAAATATTATAACTATATTAGATAATGCTTCTAATTATTTAAACGTATTTTCTAAATTTGAATCACAAATATCTTGTGAAACTAATAAAATTATAACTTTAGAAAACTTATCTAAAATCTGTGAATAATTATTGTTATATACATATTCCTTTTTGTACTAGTAAATGTAAGTATTGTAGATTTGCTTCATTTTGAACATTAGATAAGTTAAAGATTGATTTATATGTGCATCATCTCATTAAAGAAATTGAAATTAAAAAGACAGACTTTAGTGATTTAAAGTCTGTCTATTTTGGTTGATGAACACCAAGTACTCTGTCTTTTCATCATTTTGATTTAATATTAAATAAATTGAAAGAGAAATATATTTTTGAAAAGAATATTGAGATTAATATTGAAGCTACACCAAATACTATTACAAAAGAAAATTTAATTTGATGGAAAAAGTTATGAATAAACAGATTAAGTATTTGAGTCCAAACATTAAATAATAAAAGTTTAGTTGAAATATGAAGAGGTAACAAATGAGATATATTAAATGCTCTAAATATTATAAAGGAAGAATGATTTAACAATATTAGTATTGATTTTATTATATGATTACCTTTTGTTAAAAAATGAGAAATTAAAAAAAATATAGAATATATTTTAAATGAATATTCATTTATTAAACATATATCTGTTTATATGTTAGAAGAATATTATAATATACCAGAGGATATTGATTCTAAATTTGAAAATATAACTTATCCCACTAATTGGAATACTATTTGAATTAATGATGATGAATATGAATTAGAATATATAGATATAAAAAATTTTTTAATATCTAAAAATTTTTATTCTTACGAAATTTCAAATTTTTCAAAAAAATGATTTAATTGTAAACATAATAGAGCATATTGGAGTCATGACAATATATTAGCATTTTGATTATGAGCACATTGATTTATAAATAATACTAGATATTCAAATAGTGAAAATTTTATTAATTACTATTCTTGAAAAGATATACAATATGAAGAATTAAATGATGAAGATATTTATTTAGAAAGTATTATGTTTTGATTAAGAACATCTTGATTAAAAAAAGAGATATATGAAAATTTAGATTTTAAAAAAATTAATAGCTTTATTTTGGATTGATACCTTTATTTTGAGAATGATATATTAAGAATATCTAATAAATGAATTATGGTCCTAGATTACATATTAAAAGAGATACTATAAAAAAAGACTGAATTTTTAAAATTCAGTCTTTTTTTATATATTATTTTTCTTTAGATAAAGATTCTTTAAAATGATCAAATAAATGATTAATTAAATCATCTAATTTTTTATAATCTTCTCTTTCGTATCTATAAGTATTACCATCTAGATTTGCTTGAATTTTAGCATCAAATAAACCTTTTTTATTTTTATCTGTTGTTATTTCAATAGTACCTTCAGCATCAGCTTTAGTAAATTTATTTAAGTATTGATCCAATTTGTTTTTAAGATTTTCTCAAACTAATCTTTCAATAACTTCTTTTGAATCTGATAATTCATTTCAAATGTGTATTTTTATTTGTATTTCCATATTATAAATAATTATTAAATTAAGTTTAAAAAGGTTTTGAAATTAATCCAACTACTTTTTACTAAGAGTATTTTATCATATTGTTTTTTAAAATCAAGAAAAATACAAAAAATTAATTGAAAATTGTATATATTTAGTTATATTTAGACAATATTAAATTATAAATGACAATAGTAAGATGACAAAATATATAAAAACTATATGACTTGAAATACATGTTAGGGTTAAATCTAAAACAAAAATGTTTTGTAGTTGTAAAAATGCAATTGCATTAGCTGAAGAACCAAATGAAAATGTTTGTTCAATTTGTATGTGATTTCCATGAATGTTACCTGATTTGAACAAGGAGGTGGTTAGATTAGGTTTAATTGGATGAATGATGATGTGATGTGAAGTAAACAAGGTTTCTAGATTTGATAGAAAAACTTATTTTTATCCTGATAATCCAAATGCATATCAAATAACTCAGTTATATGATCCAATAGTATGATA